>NZ_JARVII010000047.1:0-4582 GCF_029813755.1 Ottowia cancrivicina
TCGGCTTTGAGTTGCAGGCGGCCCGCCGGGTCGCTGTAGCGGGTCAGCGCGTGCGGCTGGCTTGCGTCTTCGTAGCCGTAGGCCGCTTGTGTGCCAGCAAAGCGACCAGCATCCCAGCTGGCGCGGGCAAGATGCAACGAAGGCCATATTGGCAAACAAAATGCCATCAGCGCCAATAAATATGCGCGAAGGCTCTTTTTATGCATCACTATCGAGTATTAGACTTCGTTATCCACCACCTTATCCATTAGATAAGCACCAGCAAATCTAGTCAAGTAAAAGTTTAGACAACCCCGTCGGATCTTCGTCGCGCCCCTGCCAAGAAAAATCATCCTTATTCATGATATCGTTTATATATAGATACACAACCAATTCCGCAAAGGACAAGAAACGCACTGAATATGGCGCATTAACATCAAAATAGCAAGCCTCCCACTCGCCATCATCCGACCTAACCAGCGGATTTATCAACATAAAGACATGTCCACCAATAAATCTATAGTTGGCGACCACCCAGCTACAAAAATGCGCCTGATATGATGGCATATAATCTTGTTCTATCGAATAATTGCGATAGTCACCAGCTGCCAGAGTCAATGGAGTCGTCAATTCCCAATTTTCTTCCAAGACGAACTTGCCAATTGAATGACAGAAAGCGAGACATTCCACTGCATCTGGATTTCTCAAATTGAAAAACTCACTGTTATCTACGCTGACCACCGGCATAAACCTTTTTTCACCCAATGCTCTCCATGCGGCCATGAAATGCTTGTAGCTCGCAGGCGCATCAATCGGAAAATTTCTGACGTAAGCATCAAGTTCAAAATTCTTTTTATATTCCAGCTGGATACCTTTTTTATTTTGCCAAGCAATCAAGAACTCTACCCATGCAGCAGGAGTTCCCTTGTATCCAGAGTACCCTAATTTCTTCATAAAACCTCCTTTATTCAAAAAAGTGGATGTTTTGCACCGTGTTTATCAATAAAATAAGACGGGACTAAGGGATTAGCAACGCTGATAAACGGTTTACCCACTGATATGTTAGCGCGACTGTAAAAATTTTTAAGCAGCTTTCCTTGTCTATTGGATTCGTGTTGTGGCAATAGTTGCAATGATACAGAATCATTTAGATAATTAGCATGCCCTCCATTTAGCGTTGACGCAAAAGGATATTCGTCGCATGACAATTTATCTCCCTTCACCCCCCGATTACAAGGGTAATATTTGTTATACCACCCCCTCTTATGGCCAGCCCCTCGTATAAGGAATGATGACGTATATCCAGCCCCTGATAAGGTATTGCCGAACCCATGCAACGAGGCCCAAATATGCATCGCGTGACCAACCAATTCAATTCCATGCGAGACAAGCGGAACCTTTCTGATATAGCATTTTCTTTTAGATGCCATGCAATGTGTTGCCAACCCTTCAAACAGTATATTCATGTACAAATTTCCCTTTGGCATTACCAATGAGGCGCCCTGCTTGGGCACTAATGCTTCAATAATAGGCGACAGTAATGCACTGGAGAACATGTCTGCCACCTCCATTCTGACCCATGACATTGCCATCATGCTGGCCATATTTCCAATACCACTCATCATTCCTCCCAGCGAGAAATTCCCGCTCGGATCAATATGATTAACCGGATCCGCATTGCCATACAGATACTTGTTCAGCGTCAGCGGAATGCTCTGGCTGCCCGGGTGTTCGTCCATCGAGATGAAGCGCCCCGTTTTCGGGTCGTAGTCCCTGGCCCTGAGGTGGTATAGCCCCGTGGCGCTGTCGTAGCTCTCGCCCGTGTAGCGGTGCCGCGTGGGGCTGGCTGGATCCGGGTTTGACTCGTTGCCGAACGCATCAAAGTCCAGCGTTTCGATGATTTGGCCGCTCTCGTCAGTGATCAGCCTCGCGCTGCCTTGGCCGTCTTCGTAGACGTGCAGCGTTTTGCCTTGTCTTTGTTCGCTGATGAGTTGCCCTACGCCATCGGGGGTGTGCGTGTAGCGCGTTTCTTGCCATGCGCCGCCGTTTTGGCGGCTCCTCTCCAGCACGATTTCGCTGTAGGGGCGGGCGGTGTCCAGGATCCATTGCGTTTCCTGTTTTTGACCGCCTGCCTCCCGGGTGCGGCTGATGCGCCGGCCTAGCGCGTCGTAGCCGTAGCGGATGCTGGTGCTGCCGTCGCTGGCTTTGAGCAGCCGGTTGTCGCTGCTCCATTCGTAGCGGATGGTGGCCGATGGCGTGCTCTTTTCGAGCAGGTTGCCCCGGCCGTCCCAGCGGTAGGTGGTTTTGGGGCCTGTGGCCGCTTGTTCTTCTGTGAGCTGGTCCAGGCTGTTGTAGGCGTAGAGGGTTTTTTGGCCGTCGCAGTCTTTTTCCACTCGGTTGCCTACGCTGTCGTAGGCGTAGCGGCAGACGCTGGTTGCGCCCTGGGTGGTGATGCTTTCCTTGGTGAGTTTGCCGTCGGCGTCGTATTCCCAGCTTTTGTTTGTGGTTTGGCCACCGGTTTCTTCCGTGGCGCGGGTCAGCCGGCCTTTGGCGTCGCGCTGGTAGCTGTATTGGGCCAGGGCGCTGCCGTCGGCTTTTTGGTGGCGGATTTGGGCCAGGCGCCCGGCCGCGTCGTAGCTGTAGTGGCTGCTGGCGCCGTTGGCGCGTTTGATTTGGCTCAGGCGCCCGGCCGCGTCGTGGCTGAATTGGGCGCTGCCTTGGCCGCTGGCCAGGCTTTGCAAGCGGCCGCCTGCGTCCCAGCGGGTTTGGAGGGTGTGTTCGCCTTGGCCGGCAAAGCTTGCGCTCAGTTGCGTGCGCTGGCTGGCTGCGTCCCAGGCGGCAGCGCTTTGGCCGTGCGGGCCGGTTTCGCTGGTTTGGCGGCCCAGCGCGTCCAGTGTTTGCTGGATTAATCCGCGCTGGCTGTCGCTCCAGCTGGCTGCTCTGCCATGAGCGTCGTAGCCGATTTGCAGTGTGCCGTCCGGGCGTGTCTGGCCTGTGGCGCGTCCTTGGCTGTAGCTGTAGCTGATTTGCGTGCCATCCAATTGCTGTTGGACGGTGAGGTTGCCGTCGGCATCATGGATCAGCTTCTCCTGGCTGCCGTCTGGCAGGCGGCGGCTGGTTCGGCGTCCGCCCAGGTCGTAGCCGTAGTGGGTGGTTCTGCCCAGGGCGTCGGTTTGGCTCAGCAGCTGGCCGGCTTCGTTCCATTCGTAGCGGGTGGCTGCGCCGCTGGGCAGGGTGGTTTGGATCAGGCGTGCGGCGCTGTCGTAGGCGTAGCGTTGGCTGTGGCCGGTTTCGTCGGTGTCGGCGGTTTTTTGGCCCGCTGCGTCCCAGGCGCTGCTGCTGACGGCGCCGCCTGGCCAGCGGGTGCGCACTTTTCTGCCGGCGCTGTCGTAGTCGTAGGCGGTTTGTTTGCCGTCGGCTGCCGTGATGCTGGCGATTTGGCCCGCTTCACTGTAGGCCGTGCGCTGGCTGTGGCCCAGGGGGTCGGTGGTTTTGACGATGCGGCCTGCTGCGTCGTATTCGTAGCGGGTTTTGCGGCCCAGCGCGTCCTGGCTTTCGGTGAGCTGGCCTGCGGCGTCGTATTGGTTGCGGCTGATGCCGCCTGCGGCGTCCACGGTTTCGATGGCGCGGCCCAGTGCGTCGTAGCGCGTTTGTTCGCACAGGCCCGGGTTGCCTGGGCCGGCAGCGGTGCAGCTTTGGGTTTCGCGCCCTTCGGCATCGTGGCTCCAGCTGTCGATGAGACCGTCCGGGTGTTCGGTTTTTTCTTTTTCGCCACGGGTGTTGTAGCTGTGGCGGGTGATCAGGCCCAGCGGGCTGGTTTGTTTGATGAGATCGCCTGCGGCGTTGTAGTCGCTGCGGGTGATGTGGCCCAGGGGGTCGGTTTGGGCGGTGATGCGCCCTTGTGCGTCATGGGCGGTGCGGCTTTGCGCTTCTTGCGCGGCCTGGCCCGCTTGCAGCCGGATGGCGGTGCTTTGCGCGCTGATGCGCCCTTGCGCGTCTCGCGTGTAGGTGGTTTGGGCGCCGTCCGGGGCGGTCTGGCTGGCAAGCTGGCTGGCGCCGCCTGTCAGGGCGTAGCCGTAGCGGGTGGCGCGCCCCAGGGGGTCGGAGAGGCTGAGCAGGCTGCCTTTTGGGGTGTAGTTCAGGTGGCTGACGCCGCCGCCGGGCTGGGTGAGGCTGGCCAGCTCGCCTGCGCCGCTGTAGCCGTAGAGGGTGTTCAGACCGCCGGGCTGGCGCTGTTCGGTGACGTTGCCGCTGGCGTCGTAGGCGGTGCTGCTTTGCCGCCCCAGGGGGTTGGTTTCACGGGTGACGTTGCCGTAGGCGTCGTATTCGCGCCGCGTGGTGCGGCCCAGCGGGTCGGTGACGGCGGTTTCGTTGTCGTTGGCGTCGTATTGGTAGCGGGTGATGCCGCCTAGCGCGTCGGTGATTTGCGTGACGTTGCCGCGTTCGTCGTAGTCGTAGACGGTGGTGTGGCCCAGCCGGTCTTTGACGCTTTGGCGCCGCTGGCTGTCTTGGTGGCTGATGCTGACGCTTTGGCCCAGGGCGTCGGTTTGTTTGATGACGCGCCCCTGGCTGTCGTATTCGGCTTTGAGTTGCAGGCGGCCCG
>NZ_JARVII010000048.1:0-4143 GCF_029813755.1 Ottowia cancrivicina
AAAACAACGGGAAAGCTGGCGATGAAGACGGTGAAAACGGGCGTGCCGTCGCCCGTGCCGAACCAGAGCATGGCCAGCACCAGCCAGGCGATGGGCGGCGTGCCCAGCAGCACCGTGACCCAGGGGCGGGCCATCATGGAAGCCGTCATGGAAACACCGGCGGCCACGCCCGCCACGCTGCCCAGGCCCACGGCCAGCGCCAGCCCGGCCAGCGCGCGGCGGGCGGAGATGGCCAGGGTGGGCCACAGCGGCCCGCCGCTGGCGGCGAACTGGCGCAGGGTGTCCGCCGTTTCCAGCGGGGTGGGCAGCACCAGCGGGCCATACAGGCCCGCGAGAAATTCCCACAGGGCCACGAGCAGCAACAGGCTGGCAATGGCCCCCCAGCCGCCCCACAGGTAGCCAGGCAAGGCAGCCAGCCAGGAGCGCAGCAGCGTCATGAAGCCAAAGCAGCCGCTGCCGGGGGCTGGTAATAAAAGGCGTCATCCGGCAGCTTGCCGCCAATCAGGCCGGGCTGCATTTGCGCGAGCTGCTGATAGAAAAACTCCAGCTCGGGGCGGGCCTGGCTGGCGGGCACGAGTTCGGCCTTGTCCACGCGCATGGCGTCGGCCACGGCTTCGGGCGTGAGCGTGTCGATGTGCTTGACCACCATCTTGCCGCACTCTTCAGGATGGGCCTTGCACCACTGAATGGCTTCGGCGTGCGCCTGCTGAAAGCGCTCGATGAGCGCGGCGTTGCCCAGCTGCCCGCCCAGCATGGCGATGCCCGCCTGCGGAATGCGCGGCGCGCGCCCCAGCAGGCGGCCCCATTCGGCCTGAATGTCGATGCCGCGATGCAGCTCCGGCGCAATGATGCTGACCGGAAAGGAGCCGCTTTTGCGCAGGCCCATCGAGACGGCCGGCTCGGCCAGCAGGGCGTTGTCGGTGCGGCGCATGAGCAGCAGCTGCATGGCTTCCATCGGCGTGGCCACGTAGCGCAGCTTCACGTCCTTGTCGGGGTCCATGCCCGCCTTTTGCGCCAGCAGGCGGAAGGTGCAGTCGGGCATGTCGCCCTTGAAGTGCATCGTGAGCTCCTGGCCCTTGAGGTCTTCAATGCGCTTGATGTTGGCGTCGCGCGTGAGCACCCACAGGATGCCCCAGATGGTGATGCTCAAAAGCTTCAGCGGCACGCCCTTGTTGTAGAGATTGGCGGGCACGTTGCTGGGCATGGCCAAAAAATCGGCCGATTTGTTCACGGCCATGGCGCGCAGCTGGTCGGGGCTTTTCCAGGAGACGAACTCCACTTGCTCGGCCACATCGGCCAGCGCCCCGCTTTCGGCCATGCGGATGAGCGGGTAGGACACGGTGGCGAACGGCCCGGCCAGCGTGAGTTTGGGAATGCGCCGGGCCGGTGTTGCAGCGGGTGTCGCGGCAGGTTGTTGCGCAAAAGCGGGCAGGGCCAGCGCCGCGCCAGCGGCCAGCAGGCGGCGGCGGCTCAATTTGGAATGACTCATGGTGCGTGCCTCGTTAAAAAAATCAGAAGTTCAGAGCCTCGGAGCCTGTTCGGGCCTGGACGGGGCGAAAGCGCCCGCCGGGTGCGGCCAGGGCCTGATGGCTTCACTCCTTTTTTGGGAGCAAATTCGAGGCCCCAAAAACGCCTCCATCGCACGGTTTTCCGGGCTTGGCTGCTATCAAAGCAATAGCGAAAAAACGGGGTTCCGGGGCGCTTGGGCGGCCCGCAAGCCGCTCACAGGCAGATTGTGGACAGGTTCACGGCACCCGCCCAAAGCCTGGCCGGAAAAAGGCGCAAGCGCCCGTCAAACGCAGCCGGGGCCGGATGGATGCCCCCCTTTTTTGGGAGCAAATTCGAGGCCCCGAAAACGCCTCCATCGCACGGTTTTCCGGGCTTGGCTGCTATTAAAGCAATAGCAAAAAAGCGGGATTCCGGAGCGCTTGGGCGGCCCGCAAGCCGCCCACGGACAGGCTTGGAGCAGGCTTTCAGAACCGGCCTTCCCACGACAGGCCAAAGCTGCGGCCCGGCGCTTTCACCTCCATGCCTGGCAGGCCCTCGGCCAGGTGCTCGTGGTAGCGCTTGTCACCCACGTTCCTGATGGCAAAGCGCAGCGACTGCTGCGGGGCAAAGCGCCAGGTGGCGCCGATGTCCACCACGCCGTAGCCGGCCGTGGCGTCTTCCGTGCCGCGCGCAAAACGCGTGGCCACGCGGCTTTGGCGGCGCACCAGGCGCACGCCCGCATCGGCCGACCAGGCGGGGGTCAAGCGCCCTTCCCAGGCCAGCGAAAGCTCGTCGGCGGGCATCTGGAACAGCGGCTCGTCATAGTCGCCATTCGTGCCGCGAATGCGCGTGTAGGCCGCCTGCAGCCAGTGGCCGGGCAGCATCTGCCAGCGCAGGCCCGCCTCAAAGCCGGTGAGGGTGGCGTGGCCCAGGTTCACCGTTTGCATGCAGTAGCGCGCCTGCTGCGCGCCGCAGGCGGCCACGGCGGCCGGGCCGGAAAGCTGCATGCCCGTGATGTAGTCGGAAATGCGGGTGCGGAAAGCGGCGACCTGGTAGCTGAGCTTGTCGCTCTCGCCCTTGAGGCCCAGCTCGAACTGCGTGGCCGTTTCGGGCTTGATTTGCGGGCTGCCCGCGTAATAAAAGCCGTTGCTGCGCGCGCCGGACTGGTAGCGCTCGCGCAAATCTGCCGCGCGGAAGGCGCGCGAGAGGCTGGCGTAGGGGCGCAGCAGGGGCGCGGCCTCGTACATCACGCCCAGGCTGGCGGAGGTGGCGCCGTCGCTGCGGTCCAGCCCCCGGGTGACGCTGCGGTTTGTCATGCTGGTGGCGCTGCCCTTGACGCGGTCATAGCGCAGGCCCGCCAGCACGTTCAGCTTGCCAAAGCGCATGTCGTCTTGCAGATACAGGCCCGTGGCCTGCACGCGGCCATGCGTGAAAGGCAGGTTGGGAACGAACTGCGTGAACTGTGGCGGGCGGCCCTGGCGGCTGTCGGGGCTGGCGGCCATGCGCCAGGCGTTCAGGCCGAAGGAAAGCAGATGCTGCGGGTGCGCCAGCCAGTCGGCGCGCGCATCCAGCCCGTTGGTGGCGAACGTCACGTCGTTGGTGATGATGTCGCGCCCCAGGCGCGAAGAGCGCACGTAGATGGTGCGGTGCATTTCCTGCCGGTAAATGCGCGCGTCCACATTCAGCGGATGGCTGCCCGCGCCCTTGCGGCTGTAGCCCACTTCATACAGGCGGCGCGTCTGGCGCGGCGAGTGGGTGGTGATGGCGCCCACGGCGGGCAGCGGGTGCGGGCGCGTCGCGCCGGGGTACCACACGTCGTCATCGCGGTGCTGCTGCACCGACACGCGCAGCTGCTGCGCGCCATCCAGCCGGTAGCGGTACTGGCCGATGAACGCGCCCGAGTCGTAACCCGTGTGCGCAACGCGGCCGCGCGGCTCCTCGTAATCCTTGTTGCGCGCCAGCGAAGCGCCCAGCATCAGCGCGTGATCGCCCTGGCTGAAGTGACCCACGCCCGCGCCGCGCAAGCCCCGGCTGGCCGAGTCATAGCCCGCGCTGGCATGGAACTTCACGCCCGGCTCAAAGCGCGCCTGCGGCAGCCGCACATTGACCGCGCCGCCCAAAGCGCCCGTGCCATACAGCACCGAAGCCGGGCCTTTCACCACTTCCACGCGATCGGCCAGCCCCAGCGACATGAACGAGGCCACGGCCCCCGCCGGCTGCGCGGAGTTGAGCCGCATGCCATCGACCAGCAGCACCACGCTGTCGCGCTTGAGGCCGCGAATCACCGGATTCATGCCCTGCGCGCCATCCAGCGAAACGGCCAGCCCCGGCTCGCCGCGCACGGCCTCGCCCACATTGCGCGCCTGCTTGCGCGACAAGTCTTCGCGCGTGAGCACTGTGGTGGCAATGGGCGTTTCGGCGGCATCGGCCGCGTAGCCCTTGGCCGTGACGGTGACAGTGGCCAGGCTGGCGTCATCCGACGGATCAGGCGGGCGGTTTTCCTGTGCGTTCAGTGCGCTTTGCGCGTGAACATGCGCGGCCAGCAGGGCGGCTGCGGCCAGGGCGATACGGGAAGGGCGGTTCATCTCGGTCGTACTCCTCATCAAACAAAGCAAATTACTTAAAGTTTATTGAAACTGTTGCGCAATGGCAATG
>NZ_JARVII010000049.1:0-3839 GCF_029813755.1 Ottowia cancrivicina
CCGTGGTCGAAATCGTCTTCGTCAACGTCAATCCCCAGGCCACCTTGCTGCTCGGCCAGGCGCGCGGCGCCTGCGTGACGGCGCTGGTCGCGCAAAACCTGCCCGTCACCGAATACACCGCCCTGCAAATGAAGCAAACCGTGGCAGGCCACGGCCGCGCGGCCAAAGCGCAAGTGCAGGAAATGGTGCGCCGCCTGCTCGCCCTGCCCGCCGCCCCCCGACAAGACGCCGCCGACGCGCTCGGCCTGGCCATCACCCACGCCCACGCCAGCCACTCCCTTGCCCGCCTGCAAGCCGCCAGCGGCCAAACGCGCCGCGCCGGCAGCATGTACCGCCAGCGCTGAGGGCCTGTTGGCTCTCTGGCCATGAGGAGCAAAAGCGCGCAGTTCGGGCTGGGCAACAAGGCGCAAACCGCAAACGGGTCTTGCGGCCCAATGGCTGCCCGGCGAAGATTTGCAACGCTCAAGAGCGCGCGAATCCGCGTTTTTCGCGCCTGCAAACCGTTTGAAGATCGCAAACAAGCCCTGACAAACGTGCCGCCCGCCGCTTTGCTGCGCTTGCACCGGCAGCAGCAACAAGGACAGGGCCAAGGTCAGTACGGACGCTGATAGTGGAGCAAAACTTTGGCGGGCGCGACTAAAACCTTGCAGGGCATGGCTTCATTGGGTATTCGTGACGGGCAGAGGCTGGCTGTGGCGGGGTGAGGCGTTGCCGCATCAAAGTCAGGAGCAAATTTGAAGGGGCTGAAAACGGCCTTCGCGCACGTTCCACTAGGACGTCATGCTATTGAATGAGGAGCAAATAGACGACTACAGAAAGACACCCCCTCTTGGACGGACTGCATGAGGCGGCGCGGATTGGTCAGACAAGAAAGTGGCAATGGCCTTCGGCCTGGCTGGCGCGGCCGAGAGAAGCGCTGATCCATTTGGCCCCGAATGACTGGCATAGGACTCTGAAAGCTCGCATTCGGTTTTTCATTGACCCTGCTCTCTCCTTTGACTCTTTTACGGAAATGTTCCTTGGAGCGCGGATGCTTTAAGAGTGAATTTTTTCTTGCCAAGCCCATTCAAGCACATTGCCATCTGACTCTTTCTTTTTTCAGAACCATAAGACAGGCAGTTTATTTACGATCTTCCAGCCATGCCTTATCAAATGGCGGGAACATATTTTTTACAAACAGGTCTGGATCATCTTCATACCTGTCCACCATATATTCGCAAAGATCCCTTACTGTTCTAATCATCAGTTGGTTATTCTTAATCTTGCTGAAAATCAATTCATTGGCGGCATCTTCAATATCATCATTAAGTTCTTCAAATGGATTAATCTCCCAGAATGATCGCTTGACATTGAACAACTTGCAATCCCAATTCATCTCCAAATCAATCTGAGAAACATCCAAACCAAATATCTGTGCCAATCTCTTGATGCAGATTGTGTATATATCATTCTTTGTCAGTTTCATGATTATATCCAATTCTTGTCCAATTCATCAATTGCATTCACATCTCTCAAATGAAGTTGCCTCCCATGCCCCCCATAACAACACCAAGATCATAAAATCCCTCAGCAACCAATAACACTACAATACCATGTGTAATCATCCACCGGTTGCGCCATTTGTGCCTTATCGCTTTTGCTTCTTCTGTTGTGATCCTGCCTTCTTTTAGGGCTTTGGCGACTCTACGACTCGGTTGATTCGTGTAATCATGTATCTTTGGGTTTTTTGAATCAACTGCTTTCCTCCTTTCAAAGCTTGTTTTAGGAACCACTCCATAAAACAATTCAGCCACCAAAGTGCCAAGCACTACACTTAACGGCGCCCTATATTCTCTAACATGATTAGCTAAAATATCAAAATTAAAACAAATCAGACCTAATGAATCATAATAAACCAACGGATTCCCATAGGCATACTGGTAAACATTCACCCCTCCCGCCAGTCCAATCGGATCCGCCTGTATATACCTGCCAATGCCCGGCGCATAGTCCCGGTTCCAGTTCTGGTGCAGCCCCGTTTCCGCATCGAAGTATTGGCCCGGCAACCTCAGGTTGATTTGCGCCGTTGAGGCCGGATTGACTCTGGCCTTGCCGAAAGCCTCGTAGTTCGCTTTCCACGTTGTCTCGCCCGCCTTGTTCAGCGCCAATACGGGCGTTCCCAGGTGGTCCGTGACCAAGTAGTGGTAGCTGGCTTCTTTGAGGCTCTGACCTGCTGCAAGGTCCGCCTGCCAGATGGGGTCGGTGCTCCATAGGCTGCCTTCTTGTTCGTCTTCGTCCTCCTCGTTGGTTCTGGCTTGCTGCGTGTGGGGGTTGAATCCGTACGCCCTGGTGATCCGCCCTTCTTCATCGGCTTCGGCCATCAGGGCGCTTTCGCCGTTGATGTAGTAGGTGGTGCGGCTTGTTGCGCCTTGTGTGACAGTCTTGGCAATTCTTCTTTTGGCTTATTGTTTACTAATCGTAGCGGCAATATCATTTAGTTTTGTCATGCCTTTCGTCATCTACCTCATTTTTTATGAAGAAGATACCTACCATAATAAGCAAACCAAGCAAGCGCAAAAAATATAAAGAAATATAGTCCCCTTCCGGTTACTATAGATATACATACTCCAGAAATAAATAAACACAAAGAGCAAAACCATATCATGATATTCATTTCATGACCTCAAAATTTACATTCATCAAAAAAATTCTGATTGATTTACGAAAGCGATATATGCCATTAATCAATATCACTTATAATATCTCAGATGTTAAGCGAGAACCAAAACGATTCTATTGTCCCATAAAGCCATTGGCTATAGCATTAGGCATATTAGCGCCATCAAAATATTAGTCATCTCTAATAAGGATTTTTACTAGACCCAATTTCGCCAACAATAATATATATATACATCTTGTGGCAATAAACAAAAAGGGTAATAGAGATATTATGACAACTATTGCCAACAAACTACTGGTGCGCTTTGCCACGAAGAGCAACAAATGACCAGATAACCATATGCTAAGCACAGTAAAAATTACATCGAAAAATGAAAATCCACGCATATTTATTTACAGATGCAATCTAATTTTTGTGAAATAGCATATCCACCCATTCCGGCAGCCACAACAACAAGGCCTGCGGCTGCACCTGGCGTCGGTCCAGTGGATAAGGTAGCCCTCCAGTTCCCTGAAAAACTGAAGAAGGCATAAAGCCATCCTTTGGATGCAATAATAATATCGCTTCTTTGTTCTGGCGTCTTATTAGCTAGCCCAAGCTCTTTCCATACCTTATCTGAAACTGTTTTTTGACCAAGTTCATATTTGAATGGGTTATTTGAGAATCTTGCTATTTTCGACACTCGTCCCAACATGCCAATAGGCATTAACATTGTTGCCATTTCGCCAATAAAATAACTATTTGAACACACATCAACACTTTGACCGAAGTCAAAAATTTTTCTTGTTTTTTTTGTAAGTTGTAGCGACATTACATCACCAAACCCGGCTGAAAAATCCACAAACTCTTGTGAAGGAGTCCATCCTCCAGTCATTCTGTAAATCCCGCCCCATACAGAATCCATACCAAACAGTCCATAAGGGTCATAATAAACCAACGGATTCCCATAGGCATACTCATAGACGTTTATGCCCCCCTCCAGTCCAATGGGATCCGCCTGTACATACCTTCCAATGCCCGGCGCATAGTCCCGGTTCCAGTTCTGGTGCAGCCCCGTTTCCGCATCAAAGTACTGGCCCGGCAATCTCAGGTTGATTTGCGCCGTCGAAGCATGGTCTATCCGCGCCTTGCCAAAGGCTTCATATCTGGCTTTCCACGTCGTCTCGCCCGCCTTGTTCAG
>NZ_JARVII010000004.1:0-131359 GCF_029813755.1 Ottowia cancrivicina
CAAGTCTTGGGCGCGGGTGTAGGCGGGCAGGTTCATGGCAGGCGCAAGGGAAAAAACCGGAAGCGGTCCGGGGAAACAGGCAAAGGGGGCGGATTCTAGGAAGCCGCCTCGCCCGAAGCCGCGCCCATGCCTTGCCGCCGCCGAACGCTGGCGGCTGGGCCAAGCGGCATGCTCCTGCCTGCAAGCGGGCGTGAGGGCGTGCAAGAAAGCTGGCGCAGCAACGCCGCAAAGCGCTCAAGCGTCGGCTCAGCGCGGATCGGGACGACCTGCAAGGCGCAGACGGGGCTTGCTGTTTGCCGCCCGGCGAGGATTGGCTCGAACGGACTCTGAACCGGTTCCGGACGCGCCCCTTGCCGCAAGCCGCAGGCGCGCCTTCGCGCTGGAGCGGGCGTCATCAGAAACCATCAGTGAAACGGCTCGGTCAAGGCCGCCCGGCCAATGCCGCGCCCGGCCTCACCCAAAGCGCTCATGCGGGCAAATGGCCTATGCGGCTTGCCTCGCGCTCATCCTGCTGGGCGCTGGCCAGCGCCCAGGCCTTGGGCGCGGCGCCCGCGTGCTGGCGGAAGGTTTTGCCGAAATGGCTGGCGCTGGCAAACCCCACGGCGCAGGCCACTTCAGCCACGGGGCGGCCCGCTGCCAGCAGGGCGCGGGCGGTTTGCATGCGCCAATGCGTCAGGCGCGTGTGCACGCTCTGGCCATACAGATGCTGAAAGCCCGCTTGCAGCCGTTTTTCATTCAGGCCCACCTCGTGCGCCAGCGCGGCGGCTGTCCACGGCTGGCCGCAGTGCCATTGCAGCAAGGCATGGGCGCGGCGCAGGCGGGGCAGATCGGCCGCGTGGACCGGCGCGTGGCAGGGCGCCTGCGCGGCAGGGCTGGGCGGCTGGCTGGCGAACACGGCCAGCGCTTCCAGCGCCTTGGCGCGCAGCCACAGCGCGCGCGCTGCGCCGTCTGGCAGCGGACAGGCCACCAGGATGTCGCGCGCCGCGCGCAGCAGCGCCGCCGGGGCATGCGCTGCCGCCAGGCTGGAGCCAGCGCCGCCGCCCTCGCCCTCTTGCGCAAACGGATGCACGGGTAAATGCGCGGCCAGCGCGGGCCTGAGCGCCCGCGCCGCCTGTGGCGTCAGGCGAATCTCCACCAGCCGCAGGCGCTGCTGCGCGTGCATGCAGTGAAAGCCTGCATTGCGCGCGCCGCTGCCGTGCATGAAAACGCACATGCCGCCGCTTGCGCGCAGCATGGGGCCGCCGCACAAGGCGGTTTCCATCCGGCCCTCCAGCAACACGCACAGGCTGGTGGCAGGCGGGCCTTCCGCCTCGCACTCCCAGGGGCGGCTGGCGCGCACATCCAGGCAGGCCAGCCGCAGCCCCACGCCTGGCGCGTGCAGCCGCATGCCGCAGGCCCACTCTTCAGGCAGGTGCAAGCCAGGCTGGCGCAGCAGCGATTCCATCCGCAAAACAGGGCGCGTCGTCGTCATGGGCAAGGCCTCGGTATTGAGAAAAGGGAGCGAATTCAACCAACAAAAAAACGGCGTTTGCGCCCGTTCCATCAGGACATCACGCGATGGATTCAGGAGCCCCATCAGCTTGCCGCATTGCCCTGCAAAAAATTCCCGGAACCGCGTGCGGCGGCTGAAAACCGCCGGTTTTCGCAGGGGCGCTGGCCAATGATTTTGATTGACAGGAACTCTCAACAAAATTTCATTTGCCAAGGAGACTTCGGATGCGCGCACAAGCACCCTGCATCTGGCGGCGCGGAAAGCGGCGCGTATCACCGCCCGGATGGCAGCCCGCATCACGGCGTGAATCACGGCCCGGATGGCGCTTTGGCCAGCGGCGGCCATGCCGCCAGCGAAAGCGCCTTGCCGGAAGTGGTGATTACCTCGTCCAAGCGGGCGCAGCCGCTGGCGCGCTTCAACGGCGCGGCGGCGGTGGCGAGTGAGCAGGCTTTGCGCGATGCGGGCGCGGGCGGCACGCTGGCGCTGGACAAGGCGCTGCCGGGGCTTTACACGGGCTACGGGGCCAATGTGATGTTTCCCATCTTCACCGTGCGGGGCATGACTTCGGCGCAAGACTTCTACAACCCCGCGCTGACGGTGTATGTGGATGGCGTGCCGCAGCTGCCCGTGATGGCGGCGCAGTCGCTGGCGGGCGCGGCGCGCGTGGAGCTGCTCAAGGGGCCGCAAGGCACGCTGTATGGCCAAAGCGCGCTGGGCGGCGTGCTGAACGTGAGCACGCGCACGCCGGGCGATGCGCCCTATTTTTCGCTGCTGACGGGCCTGTCCAGCCGTGGCGGGCATGTGGCGCAAGCCGAGGCGGCGGGGCCGCTGTCGCCGGGGCTGCTGTATGGCTCGGCCATGGTCAGCAAGCGCAGCGCGCCGGGCGATGTGAGCAGCGCCGCGCTGGCGCAAAGCCGCTTGGGCGGCGCGCGAGACGGCTTGGGGCGCTTTCGTCTGCGCCTGGCCCCGCAGGGCCAGCCCTGGGAGGCCAGCGCGTGGGCCGCGCGCGAATGCACGAGCGGCCCGCAAGATGTGTATGTGCCCTTTGCCGACATCCGCCCCCGCCAGGCCTATGCCGACGCACGCGTGGCCGCGCCCTGGCGCTTTTTTCACATGCGCCGCTGCGCCAACAGCGTGGCTGCACAGGGCCAGCGCGATTGGGGCAGCCCAGGCAATGGCTGGCGGCTGACGGCCACCGCCAGCAGCCAGCGCCTGCATTTCGAGCGGGGCTTTCCCATTGGCCCCTATCACTCCAGCCAGCCGGAGCAATGGCAGCAGAACACGCAGGAAGTGCGCCTGTCCACGCTGGGCGGCGAAGCGGGCGATGGAGCGGGGCGCACGCGCCCGTGGGACGCCGTTTTCGGCCTGTTCCGCCAGCGCGCGCAGCAGCAGCGCGCCAGCCAGTTCACGATGGCCACGGTGCCCGTTTCCATGCCCGCCACGCGCTCGGGCAACGACCGCCAGTCGCTGGCCGCCTATGGCGATGTCTCATGGCGCCTCACGCCCCGGCTGGACGCAGGCGCGGGCGTGCGCCTCTCGCGCGACGAAAGCCGCACGCGCTTTGCAGGCGGCGCAGGCGCATCGGCCTTCGCGGGCGCGGCGCGGCAGGCGCAAAACACCTGGCAGGCCCGCCTGGCCGCCGGCTGGCAGTTCAGCCCGCAGTGGCGCGGCTACGTGAATGTGGCGCAGGGCTACAAACCGGCGGGCTACAACCTCGCTCCGTCCAACCCGCTGGATACGCAAGGCTTCAGGCGCGAGCGCGCCCTCAGCTACGAAGCCGGCGTGCGCCTGAGCACGCCGCGCGTGCAGGCCAGCTTTGCCATCTACCGCATCCGCACGCGCGACGTGCAGCTGTACACCAGCGAAATCGGCCAGCAGGTGCTGCGCAACGTAGGCCACGCCCGCTCCAGCGGCGTGGAAGCGCAGGTGCAATGGGCGCTGTCGCCGCGCTGGCAGCTGGGTGCGGGCGGCTTCGTCAATCGCGCCACCTACACCGCCTACTACGCCGAAGGCTGCACCGCTTGCGCGGGCAAGCGCGTGCCCCACACGCCCCGCGCGGGGCTGAACGCCACCCTCACGGGCCGCTTCCAAGCGGGCCGCCATGTACTGCGCCCGCAAATTGCCGCGCGCTACGTGGGCGCGCACTGGTTTGACGACGCCAACACCCTGCGCCAGGGCGGCTACACGCTGCTGGACGCCGCCCTGGCCTGGCAGCCTGCGCCCACCGTGCAAGTGCGCGCCTGGGTCAGCAACCTCACGGGCAAAACCGTGCGCAACTACGGCTTCACCTTTGGCGGCTTGCCGCTGGCGCAACTGGCCGCCGGCCGCGCGGCGGGGGTGTCGGTGGAATTCATGTACTGAGCGGGCGGCCCGCTGCCAGCCGCACGGCAAAGGCGGCGGAACGCATGCGCTCAACAGCGGGCCAGCGGGTCACGGGCACGCCAGATTTGCTCCTTCTTCAATAGCGCGCACTCCCCGTGGAAGCTGCGGCAGACGGCTTTTTTCGCCCGCTGAATTGGCTCCTGTTTTTGATGCAGCCCAGCGCCCGGCCGGGGCGTGGAAGCGGCGCTCCGAATCCTTTTTTGAAAGTGCAAGCCAAGACCATGCCCACACACATCCCATTGCATCTGCTGCTGCCTGCCATTGCGGGCATCTACATCAGCCAGACGCTGCTGACGGCCATGACCACACAGGCGCTGCCCGCGCTGCTGCGCGAAGCGGGCGTCTCCCTGCAAGCCGTGGGCCTGACGGCGCTGTGGTGGCTGCCCTGGGGGCTGAAATTCGTCTGGGCGCCGTGGGTGGAGCGCCTGCGGCTGCCGCCGGGGCGGCGCGAGCGGCGCTCCCGCCCGCTGCTGCTGGGCACGCAATGGGCGCTGGCGCTGCTTTTGCTGGCAATGGGCGCAGCGGGCCTGGCCAGCGAAAGCCGCGCGCTCACGCTGGCAGGCGGCGCATGGGCGCTGGCGCTGCTCAGAACCTGTTTCAGAGTCTGTCCGTGGGTGCGAAAAGCGCGGACTCGGGCGGTCTGCGGCGTTGCAAATCCTCGCCGGGCCACAAGGCCCGTCTGCGGTTTGCGCCTTGCAGCCCATCCCGATTTCGCACTTTCGCCCCTCACGGCCAGACTCTGAAACAGGTTCTTATGGCAGCGCTGGTGTCATCGGCAGGCGACGTGGCCTGTGACGGTTTTGCCATCGACCAGCTCGCCCGCCGCCAGCGCGGCTGGGGCAACGTGGCGCAAGTGGGCGGCGGCTACGTGGGCGCCATGCTGGGCGGCGGCGGCTTTCTGCTGGCGGCGCAAGCCGTGGGATGGCCGCTGGCGCTGGCGGGCGCGGCGGGCGTGATGGCGCTGCTTTCGCTGCCCCTGCTGGCCGTGCGCGAGCCGCCCAGGTCAGAGGCGGCATGCGCAGCGAATGCGGCAGATGCGGCAGCAGGCCCTTCAGCGAAAACAGACGGCGGACCAGCCGCCCACCGGCCCGGCCTGCTGCACGCGCTGCGCAGGCCCGCCGTGCAGCAGGGCCTGTGGCGCGTGGCGCTGTGCATGGCCGGGCTGCGGCTGGCCATGGGCCTGCCCGGCCCCCTGCTGCTGGATGCGGGCATGAAGCTGGAGCGGCTGGGCTGGGTGCTGGGCGCATTCAGCCTGCTGGCGGGGCTGGCGGGCGCGCTGGCGGGCGGCTGGCTCACGCGCCTGGCTCCCGGCTGGCGCGCGGCGCAGCTGGCGCTGGCGGCACTGGCCGCCGTGCTGGCGGGGCTGACCGCCACGGCCGTGGCCGCCGTGCCAGCCGCCATGCCTGCTGCCGTGCCAGCTGCGTTACCCGCCAGCCTGGCCGTGACGGCGCTGACCGTCTTTACGGGGTTGCTCTTTGCCACTGCCGGGTGCCTGTGGGTGGCGCTGTATTCGGCGCTAATGGAGGCTGCCTCGCCCTTGCAGCCGGGTGTGGATTTCACCCTGTTTCAGAGCGCCGACGCACTGATTGCCGCAGCCGGCGGCCTGGCTGTCGGCTGGCTGGCCCAGCGCATGGGCTACGGCGCGTGCCTGGCCAGCGCGGCCTTGCTGTGCGCAGGCGGCGCGTGGGCGCTGGCGGGCCGCGAAAGCGGAGCCAGCCCGCCCCGCAGGCCCGAAGGCGGACGCGGCAGATGCGCATGAAACCGGCGAGCCTGTGGGGGCTGGACTGGCCCTGGAATACCAAAAACAGGAGCAAATTGAATGGCCAGAAATGCGGCTCAGCGCCCATTCCACTAGGACGTATTGCTATTGGTTGAGGAGCAAGATGGCGCAGCCTGCTCCTTCCGTTTGCAGCGGTCTTTTGCCCCGCCTGGGGCGGTTCAGCGGCTGGCGCTCTGGCTGGCGCGCTCCGCCGCTTCGATGGTGTTGACCAGCAGCATGGCGCGCGTCATGGGGCCGACGCCGCCGGGCACGGGGGTGATCCAGCCGGCGACTTGCCGGACGCCTTCAAAGTCCACATCGCCGCAGAGCTTGCCGTTTTCGTCGCGGTTCATGCCGACGTCGATGACGACGGCGCCGGGCTTGACCATGCCGGCGGTGAGCACCTTGCGCTGGCCAGCGGCGGCCACGATCACATCGGCCTGGCGGGTGAAGGCGGCCAGGCTGGCCGTGCCGCTGTGGCAGACGGTGACGGTGGCGTTGGCGGCCAGCAGCATGAGGGCCATGGGCTTGCCGACGATGTTGCTGCGGCCGATGACGACGGCGTTTTTGCCGCGCAGGTCATTCATGCCGATGCTTTGCAGCATCTTCATGCAGCCATAAGGGGTGCAGGGGCGAAAGCCGGGCTGGCCGGTCATGAGCGCGCCGGCGCTGGCGATGTGAAAGCCGTCCACGTCTTTTTCCGGGGCGATGGCTTCGATGACGCGGCTGGCGTTCAGGTGCGCGGGCAGGGGCAGCTGCACCAGGATGCCGTGCACGCCGGCATCGGCATTGAGCGCGGCGATGCGCTCCAGCAGCGCGCTTTCGGGCAGGCTGGCCGGGTAGCGCTCGAGCGTGGCTTTCAGGCCGGTTTGCTCGCTGTCGGCCGCTTTGCTTTTCACATAGACCTGGCTGGCAGGGTTGTCGCCGACGAGGATGATGGCCAGGTGCGGCTGGATGCCGCGCGCCTTGAGGGCGGCGGTGCGGCCGGCGACTTCGGCGCGGATTTGGGCGGCAAGGGCATTGCCGTCGATGAGTTGGACGGTCATGGGAAGGCGGGGGAAGGGTTGCGAAGGAGGGTGCAGGCGGGTTCTCAGCGCTCCTGGTTGGGGGCGTCGGCGCCCAGCGCCACTTTGAGCAGGTCGGCCACGGTGTTGGCGTGCAGTTTTTCCATGATGTTGGCGCGGTGCGCTTCCACGGTTTTGATGCTGATGCCCAGGTCGTCGGCTATTTGCTTGTTCAGGCGGCCCGCGACGATGCGTTCGAGCACTTGCGCCTCGCGGCCCGTGAGCCGCGCCAGCATGGCTTCGCGGTTGGCGGCCTGGGCGTGCTGGGCGAAGGAGGCGCGGGCCTGCTCCAGCAGGCGTTCGACCAGGGGCAGCAGCTGCTCTTCGGAAAAGGGCTTTTGCACGAAGTCCAGCGCGCCTTTTTTCATGGCGTCCACGGCCAAGGCGATGTCGGCGTGGCCGGTGATGATGGCCACGGGCAGGGGCGAGTGGCTTTCGGCCAGTTTGTCCTGCAATTCCAGGCCGCTCATGCCGTCCATGCGCACGTCAGCCAGCAGGCAGGCTACTTCGCGGGGGTCGTAACGTTTGAGAAAGGCTTCGGCTGATTCAAAGCAGCGGGCGCGGTAGCCCTTGCCTTCCAGCAGCCATTGAACGGAGTCGCGCACGGCGTCATCGTCATCCACCACATAAACGACGCCTTTGGGGGGAATCAGGCTCATGGGATCAGGTTTCTTCAGGGTTGAGGGGTCGCGCCTGCGCTGGCGCGGCGGCCGCAGCGGCCGGTATCCAGAAGGAAAAACGGCATCCCACGGTTTGTCCGCCATTGTAGAGATTGACCGCGCGCAAACGGCCCTGGTGCGCCTCGATGATGGAGCGGCACAGGTTCAGCCCGATGCCCATGCCTTCGCGCTTGGTGGAAAAAAAGGCTTCATACAGGCGCTCTTGCACGCCCGGCGGCAGCCCGCAGCCGGTGTCTTCCACGGCAAATTGCACGGCGCTTTGGTCTTCAATCAGGATGAGGCTGGCCAGCAAGGTGATGCGCCGCTCATCGGGCGGGCGCTGCGCGGCCTCTATGGATTCGGCGGCGTTGCGGATGAGGTTCAGCAGCACCTGCCCGATGAGGATGGGGTCGGCCAGCACTTGCGGCAGATTCGGGGCCACGTTGCTGCCCAGGCGCACCTGGCGGCGGCGCGCTTCCACCTCGGCCAGCTCCAGCACCGGCTCGATGATGGCGGCCACCGTGCCCAGCTGCATCTTCGGGTCGCTGCGCTTGACGAAGTTGCGGATGTGCTGAATGACCTGCCCCGCCCGCTGCGCCTGCCGCGCCGTCTTGCGCAGCGCGCCCAGCAAGTCTTCTTGCGCCAGGCCGCCCGCTTGCACGCGGGAGATGATGCCGGTGCAGTAGTTGCTGATGGCCGTGAGCGGCTGGTTGAGTTCGTGCGCCACGCTGGAGGCCATTTCGCCCATGGTGATCAGGCGGCTGGCGTCTTCGGCCAGGCGGGCCTGCTCTTCGGCCCGGGCCTCGGCGGCGCGGCGGGCCGTCACGTCGGTGGCAATCACCATTTGCGCCAGGCGGCCATCGGCCCAGGTCAGATAGCGCGAGCGCACATCCAGCCATTTGTCCAGCGGGGGCAAATAGATTTCGGCGTTGTCGGGGCGCATTTTTTCGCCGCTTTCGCCAGGGGCCGTGCGCAGCGAGCTGGCGCTGATCACCATGCCCAGGTGGCCCTGCGTGGTGTCGCCAAACCACCGGCGGTAGCGCTTGTTGGCGAACAAAAGCTCCTTGCTGCCCAGCGGCGCCACCGAGACGGAAGCCTCCAGCGACTCCAGCACTAGCGTGAAGCGCTCGCGCGCCGCCGCCAGCTCGGCGCGCACGCGGTTGGGTTCCGAAATATCGGTCATCGACGCCACCCAGCCGCTGTGCTGCCCATGCCCGTCCATCAGCGGCGCGATGTACAGCCGCGCGTCAAACAGCTCACCGCTCTTGCGCCGCACGCGAATCTGGCGGCTCGCCGCCTGCGCGCGGCCCGCCAGCTCGTCAGCCAGCACGCGCATCAGCGTTTGATGTTCCTGCTCGGGCCAGTAGGAATAAGGCGGCATCTGGCCCACCAGCTCGGCCTCGCTCCAGCCCGTCATCCGGCAAAAGGCCGGATTCACATACGTGATGCGCCCGTGCAAATCCAGCGCGCGCATGCCGGTGCGCATGGAGTTTTCCATCGCGCGGCGAAAGCTTGTTTCCGCCGTCAGCGCCGCCTGCGCCTGCTGCCGCCAGCGCACGAAACGCCAGTTCACCACCAGCATCCACACCGTCATGGCCGACAGCGCCGCTGCCAACCAGAACAGCGCCCGCCCCACCACGCCCTCGGGCGCGCGCCACACCTGCGCTTGCAGCGTCAGCGCCCCCCCGGCCCAGGGCAGCGCCAACGGCAGGCTCCGCGCCTGCGAGCGGCGGGCCGCCCAGGGCCAGCCTTCATCCGCCTGCGGGTGGCCTCCGGCGGATGCCAACCCCGCCAGCACGCCGCCTGTTTCATCCAGCAGGCTGAAGGCGTATTTCTCCTGTAGCCGCTGCGGCAGGCCGTGGTACAGGAGCTGGCTGGCGTCATACACGATCAGCAAGGCCCCTTCCCGCCGCCCTTCGTTCATCAACGGCACATAAACCCGCAGGCTGCCCGCCTTGCCAGCCCCCGCTGGCAGGGGCACGGCATACGGCTCGCCATGCATCTTGCCTGTCTGAGCCAGTTCATTGGCGTTTTCAGACTCGTCAGCGCCTTCGCTTTGCGGCCCGGCGAACCCGGCCGCGCTGCCTTCGGGCGGCAGGCGCGCCACGGTTCGCCCCTGCGCATCAAGCCAGCGCATATCGCGCATTTCCGGCCAGCGCCCAGCCAGCGCCCGCGCGCTTTGCGCGAACTGCGCCGCGCCCATGTTGCCGCCGCTTACGGCGCGCGCCAGCCGCTCCAGCTCCCCCGCCTGCTCCTGCAAGTGCAAACGCAACTGCTGCTGGCTGAACTCCAGGTCATGCCGCGCCGCCGCCAGCTCGCGCTGAGCGTCTTGCGCGCTCAGATACCAAAACGCCGCCGCAATCGTGGCCAAAAACAGCAGCACCGCCGCCAGCGGCGCAATGGCCGCCAGGCGCTCCTGCCCCAGCAAGCGCTTCCACCGGTCAGTCCAAGGCGCTTGCGGCGCCAAAAAAGGATTGCTTCGCATGGACGGGCAGTGTAGGGCGCAAGGCCCGGCAAGCGCCCTATCTGCCGCCAGGCTCAAGCCAGCGCCTTGCCTGCGCGCCGGATGCAGGCAATCCTGGGAAACGCTTCAGTCAAAGCTGGCGTGAATTCATGGCCACTGAATCGCCTCTGCGCAACTGGCCCGGCCAGGCGAAAGAACTGCCTGCGAGGCCATTTCTCGCTACTGAAAGTAGAGCATGATGTCCTAGTGAAACATGCGCGAACGCCGTTTTATTGGCCCTTTAATTTGCTATTGCTTTTGATGAATAAGGCCCTGCGCAGCCAAAGGAGCAGCGGGCTGGCGGAAAGAGAGAGGCTGGAAGGCGCGGGGCTGGTTTTCAGGCCTCAGGCCTCGGGCGTCAGGGCGGCTTGCGGGCTGATGCGGGCGGGGGGCTGGCCGGGCCGCAGGCGCAAGACTTCGGCGCGCGGCGCGGGGGCGTCCAGACACCAGTCAGAGAGGACGACGCGGCTCAGCCCCGCGCCCAGCGTGTGGCTGGCCGGGCGGTGCGTGTGGCCGTGAATGAGCACGGGCGCGCGCGCGGCGGCGAGCAGGGCGCGGGCGGCGTCGGCATCGACATCGGCCCACTGATTCATTGCCTGCTGGCGGGCGCTGCTTTGGCCGCGCATGTGGCGCGCGATGGCCTGCCGCTCGGCCAGGGGGCGGGCCAGAAACTGCCGCTGCCAGGCGGGCTGGCGCACTTGCTGGCGAAACTGCTGGTAGGGCGCGTCATCCAGGCACAGGGCGTCGCCGTGCGAGAGGAGCCAGCGCTGGCCGCCAAAAATAAGCGTGACGGGGTCGGGCAAATCCTGTACGCCGCAGGCGGCCAGAAAGGCGGGGCCGACGAGAAAGTCGCGGTTGCCGCGCATGAAGTGCACGGGGCGGCGGGCGGCGGCGGCGCGCAGTGTGGCGGCGCACTGGGCTTCAAGGCCGGGCTGGCGGGCGGCGTCGTCGCCCACCCAGGCTTCAAACAGGTCGCCCAGAATGAAGACGGCGCTGGCTGCCGTGCCCAGCATGTAGCGCTGCCAGGCGGCCACGGTGGCGGGTTCAGCAGGGTTCAGGTGCAGATCGGCAATGAAGTCCACGGCCTGCCACGCGGGCGGGGCCGCGAGTTGCGCGATGGCGACGGGCGGGGCGAAGGCGTGCGGCATGGCTGGCGGCGGGGCGGACATGAAAAGGCGGGGCGTTTGCGGGGCGTTTACCAGCCAGATGGGCCGCAAGCCCCCGTGGAATCAGCGCAGGCCGCTATGGTTTTCATAGTTGCTTGACCAGCACCTGGCTTTTGCGGTCCCAGTTGTATTTGCGGATGCGCGCTTCGGGCAGCCAGTCGGGCGGCACCTGCCGGAAACCGCGCTTGATGAACCAGTGCATGGCGCGCGTGGTGAGCACGAAGATGCTGCCCAGCCCGATTTCCCTGGCCCGCTGCTCGATGCGGCGCAGCAGCTTGTCGCCGTCGCCCTGGCCCTGGCTCTGCGGCGAGACGGTGACGGCGGCCATTTCGCCCGTTTTCGCCTCGGGGTAGGGGTAGAGCGCCGCGCAGGCGAAGATCACGCCGTCGTGCTCGACGATGGAATAGTTGCCAATGTCGCGCTCGATTTCGGTGCGGCTGCGCTTGACGAGGGTGCCGTCCTGCTCGAAAGGCTCGATCAGCCGCAGGATGCCTGCCACGTCATCGGCCGTGGCCTCGCGCAGGCTTTCCAGCTTTTCATCGACCACCATCGTGCCGATGCCGTCGTGCACGTAAATTTCCAGCAGCAGCGCGCCGTCCACGGCAAAGGGCAGGATGTGGCTGCGCTCGACGCCGTGCTCGCAGGCGGTGATGCAGCGGCTGAGGTAGTAGCCCGTGTCCAGCGGCGTTTCAGGCCGGGGCAGGCGCGCGACGATGCGGCGCGCTTCGGCCAGCGGAATTTCGGTATCCACCGGGTTGCCCTCGCTCACCGGCTCCTCGGGGCGTATGGCTACGCCGGGTTTTTGCGTCAGAAAAATGAGCTTGTCAGCCTGCAAACTGGTGGCCACGCGCGTGGCCACTTCTTCCATGGTCAGGTTGAACGCCTCGCCCGTGGGCGAAAAGCCAAAGGGCGAGAGCAGCACCAGCGCGCCCGCGTCCAGCGAGCGGGTGATGCCCGCCACGTCCACCTTGCGCACCAGGCCGGTGTGCCTGAAATCCACCCCGTCGATGATGCCCACGGGCCGCGCCGTGATGAAGTTGCCCGAAATCACGCGCACCGTGGCGCCCGCCATGGGCGTGTTGGGCAGCCCCTGGCTGAAAGCGGCCTCGATCTCGTAGCGCAGCTGCCCCGCCGCCTCCTGCGCGCAATCGAGCGCCAGCGGATCGGTCACGCGCATGCCGTGCGAAAACTGCGCTTCATGCCCCTTGGCTGCCAGCTGCTCGGTCAATTGCGGGCGAAAGCCATGCACCAGCACGATGCGCACGCCCATGCTTTGAATCAGCGCCAAATCGGTCACGATGCCGCCCAGCTTGCCCGCCGCAATGGCCTCGCCCTCCACGCCCACCACAAACGTCTTGCCCCGGTGCATGTGAATGTAGGGCGCCACGGCGCGAAACCACGGGACAAAAGCAGGATTGAATGCGGCGGAAGACATGGCAGCCAGCGTCGTGCGAGAAAAAAAGAAGGCGCAAATTATGCGGCGGCCCGCGCAGGTTTTTCCGCATGGCCGGGCACGGGAAAAAGAGATTGATTCAGCGCGCGCCGCACATTTATTGCGCGTTCATTGCATTTTCACCGGATATTCGTTCATGGTTTTGTACCAGCGCGGCGTTTCGCGATTGCAGTGGATATATTCCGGCGAATCGCATTTGGTTTTCACTTTTGGAAACCGGCTTTCGGGCTGAATCCCCGCTGAAAAGCGCCGCTTCCGCCTATTTTCTGAACAGATTCTCATGGCCCATTCCCGCGCCGCAGCCATTTTCACCACCGCCTGCGCTCCCCTGATATGGGGCAGCACCTACCTTGTCACCACCGAATTTCTGCCGCCGGACCGGCCATTGACCGCTGCGCTGCTGCGCGTGCTGCCTGCGGGCCTGTTGCTGCTGATGTACGCACGCGTGCTGCCCAGGCGCAGCGAATGGAGCACGGTGATTTTGCTGGGCATTCTCAATATCGGTTTTTTCCAGGCCATGCTGTTTGTGGCCGCTTACCGGCTGCCGGGCGGTCTGGCGGCTGTGCTCAGTTCCACGCAAACCCTGATGGTTTTATTGCTGACGTGGCTGATTGGCAAAACCATGCCGCCCAAAGCGGCCTGGTTATGGGCAGCGGCAGGCGTTGCGGGCATTGCGCTCATGGTGCTTTCGCCGCAGGCCCGTTATGACGCCTGGGGAATCGCTGCTGCCCTGTCGGGCGCGGCCTCCATGAGCCTGGGCGTGTATTTGTCAAAACACCGCAAAACCAGCCTGCCGGTGCTGGCATTCGCTGGCTGGCAATTGCTGGTTGGCGGCCTGTGCCTGCTGCCCGCCGCGCTTTTGGCGGAGCCGCCCCTGCCGGCATTGACGCTGGCCAACATTGGCGGCTACCTCTATCTCTGTTTGTTTGGCGCAGTGCTGGCTTATGTGCTGTTTTTCAGCGGGCTTGCCCGATTGCCGCCTGCCGTGGTGTCGTCGCTGGGGCTGCTCAGCCCGGTATGCGCGTTCGCGCTGGGCTGGCTGTTTCTGGGGCAAGGCATGGATGGCAAATCGCTGCTGGGCTTTGCGCTGGCGCTGCTTTCGATTGATGGCGTGCAGCGGGCAGCGTCAAAAAAATGAAAGGCTCCGCCCAGTCTCTTGCGGCGAATCCTGATTTTTTGCGCCGCGCAGGCCATGAGCAGGTTCAGCGGCGGCCGGGGAACATCAAAAAGAGAAGCAAATATGGGGGCCTGAAAAGGGCTTTTGCGCCCATTTCACCAGGACATCATGCTACTGGTAAAGGAGCAAAATTCAGCCACCCATGCCTGGCACTTTGAACCGGTTCTCAGGGCGAGAGCCGCTCGCGGATCCACTGGCCGCTTTCGAGCCGGTAGCGCAGGCGGTCGTGCAGGCGGCTTTTGCGGCCTTGCCAGAACTCCCAGCAGTCTGGCTCCAGGCGGTAGCCGCCCCAGTGCGGCGGGCGGGGCGGGTCCAGCATGAAGCGCGCGGCGTATTTGGCGGCTTCGGCCACGAGCCAGGCGCGGCCCGGGATGGGCTGGCTTTGCGGGCTGGCCCAGGCGCCGATGCGGTGGTCCAGCGGGCGGCTGGCAAAGTAGGCGTCGCTTTCGGCGTCGTCCACTTCGCGCACGCGGCCTTCGATGCGCACCACGCGCTCCAGCTCCACCCAGTGAAATTGCAGGGCCGCCCAGGGGTTGCCCGCCAGCTCGCGGCCCTTGCGGCTTTGGCGGTTGGTGTACCAGACGATGCCGCGCTCGTCGAAATCCTTGATGAGCACCACGCGCGTGCTGGGGCGCAAGTCGCTGCCCACGGTGGCCAGCGTCATGGCGTTGGCCTCGGGCACGCCGCTTTTGCGGGCTTCGTCAAACCAGCGGGCAAATTGGCGCAAGGGATCGGCTTCACTGGCCGATTCATTCAGCTCGGCGCGCTCATAGCTTTTGCGCAGGCTGGCAATATCCTGGTTCATGAATGCAAAACCTCCATCGCGGGGCAAAGAGGGCAAAGTCTACAATTTGCGCTCTTTTGGCATTCATTTGACGGAGTACCGATTTCATGAGCACACCAGACGAGCGGGAAAAACCCATTTTGCCGATACCCATACGGCCAACGCGCCAGCCTGGCTTTGCAGACAGCCGCTCCAGCGACCGGCAGGACCGCATCGTGGCCTGGATCGTCATTTTTGGCGCTCTGGCGCTGGCCGTGCTCATGACGGCCGGCGTGCTGGCCTCTCGCGCCTGGCAGCGCGGCAAGGCCGATGCAGCCGCCCTGGGGCGCCCCGTTTTGCAGGCGCGCGTGGATGGCGCTGGCGCAGCGCCCCGGCCGGTTGAACCCCAGGCCGAACCTGCGGCCGCCGTGGTGCAAGAGACGGTTGTGATCGGCGACGGCCCCGCCGTGCAGGTGCAAGAAGGCGTGGTGAAGTTTTATTTCGCCACCGGCAAGGCCGACCTGGCCGAAGGCGCGAAAGAGGCGCTGGCCGACATCGTGCGCGGCGTGGCCGCTGGCCAGACCGCCGTGGTTAGCGGCTTTCACGATGCCACGGGCAACGCCGCCTTCAATGCCGAGCTGGCCAAAAAGCGCGCCGAGGCCGTGCGCGCCGCCTTGCTGGAGCTGGGCGTGGGCGAAGACAAGGTGACGCTGCAAAAACCCGAAGCCGCCGAGGCCAATGCCAGCGGCAGCGACGCCGCCGCCCGCCGCGTGGAGGTGCGCTTGCAATAAGGCGGCTGCAATGAGGCAGCCGCCATCCAGGCGGCCATCAGCGCCTGAAAACAAAATGCCCACGGCTGGCCCGTGGGTTTTTTGTTTCTCCGCTCACATACTCCGGCCATTCAATCGCGCCTATGCGCTTTGCCGCATTGACAGGGCATTTCTGTTTCTGTCCGCCCATTCATTTCGCCGCTGATTTTCATGATTTGAAATCCAACCATGCAGAAAATCGTTCTTGCTTCCGGCAATCCCGGCAAGCTTTTTGAATTGCAGGCGCTGCTGGCGCCTTTGCAAATGACGCTGCTGTCGCTTTCCGAGCTGGGCATCGGGCAGGCCCCGGAGCCGCACCGCACCTTTGTGGAAAACGCCCTGGCCAAGGCCCGCCACGCCGCCGCCGCCAGCGGCCTGCCTGCCCTGGCTGACGACGCGGGCCTGTGCGTGCACGCCTTTGGCGGCCAGCCCGGCGTGGACACTGCCTACTACGCCACCCGCTTCGGCTATGAAAAAAGCGACGCCAACAACGTGCGCGCCCTGCTGGAGCAAATGCAGGGCGTGCAAGACCGCCGCGCCGCGATGGTCAGCACCCTCGTCGCCCTGCGCTCGGCAGACGACCCGGAGCCGCTCATTGCCACGGGCCGCGTGGCGGGCGAAATCACGCGCGAGCCAGTGGGCGATGGCGGCTTTGGCTTCGACCCCGTCATGTTCCTGCCCGAATTCGGCCAAACCTTCGCCCAGCTGCCCGCCGAAGTGAAAAACGCCCACAGCCACCGGGGCCGCGCCGCGCAGGCCATGCTGGCGCTCATGCGCGAGCGCTGGCTGTGATACCCATCCGCCCCCATCAGCCCGCCAGCGAGCCGCAGGCGCGCAACCCGCTCGATCCGCTCGCGCCCGCCGACATTCGCCACTACATGCGGCCCGGCCTGCTGCAACTGGCCGCGCTGCCGCCGCTGGCGCTGTACATCCACATTCCCTGGTGCCTCAAAAAATGCCCTTATTGCGACTTCAACTCGCACGAGCACAGCCGCCAGGGCCTGCCCGAAGGCCGCTATGTGGACGCCCTGCTGGCCGATTTGCAAACCTGCCTGCCGCTGGTGTGGGGCCGGCAGGTCATCAGCGTGTTCATGGGCGGCGGCACGCCCAGCCTGTTTTCGCCCGAAGCCATTGACCGCCTGCTGGGCGGCGTGCGCGCGCTGCTGCCGCTGGCGCCCGCTGCCGAAATCACGCTGGAGGCCAACCCCGGCACTTTCGAGCGCGAGCGCTTTGCCGCCTACCGCGCAGCGGGCGTCACGCGCCTTTCCGTCGGCGTGCAAAGCTTCAACGACCGCCACCTGCAAGCCATCGGCCGCGTGCATAGCAGCCAGCAGGCCCGCGCTGCGCTGGAAGAAGCCGCCCGCGTTTTCGAGACCTTCAACCTCGACCTCATGTACGCCCTGCCCGGCCAAACCCTGGACGAGCTGGAGGCCGACGTGCGCGCCGCCCTGGCCTGGGCGCCGCCGCACCTGTCCATCTACCACCTCAGCATCGAAGCGGGCACGCACTTTGCCAAGCGCCCCCCCGCACTGCCCGACGAAGACACCGCCTGGGACATGCTCGACGCCCTCACGCGCCTCACGGCCGAAGCGGGCTTGCCGCGCTACGAAGTCTCGGCCTACGCCCGCAGCCCCGCCCACCAGTGCGTGCACAACCTCAACTACTGGCAGTTTGGCGACTACCTGGGCATCGGCGCGGGCGCGCACGCCAAGATCAGCTTCCCGCAGCGCGTGGTGCGCCAAAGCCGCCCCAAAAACCCCCAGCACTACATGGAGCGCGCCCTGGCCGGCTACGCCGTGGCCGAAGAAAACGATGTGCCCCGCGCCGACCTGCCCTTTGAATACATGCTGGGCGCCTTGCGCCTGCGCGAAGGCTTTGATCTGGCCGACTACGCCGCCCGCACCGGCCAGCCCATCAGCGCCATCGCCGCGCTTTTGGAGCAGGCCGCGCAAAAAGGCTGGATCGAGCGCCAGGGCAGCCACATCCGCCCCACCCCCAAAGGCTTTGATTTCCTGAGCGACTTGCAGCAGCTTTTTCTGCCATGAGGCGCGCGCTGCCCGCAAGCTGAAAACAAAGGCGAGGACAAAGGCATAAAGCGCATCAAAAAGAAGAGCGAATTCAAAGGATGAAAAACAGCTCCCGCGCCCTTTCCACCAGGACCTCATGCTATCAATCAGGGAGCAAAAACAGCCCTCATCACGCCAGCGGCCCGCGCACGAACAGCGTGCGCAGCGGCTCGCTGCCGCTTTGGCGGCTGCGGTGGCCGTGCAGCGTTTCGTCAAACGCGGCGCCGGGCGGCAGCGTGTCGCCGGAATAAAAGCATTCGCCTGGCCCGAAGCGCCGCCATGAGCCGTCGCGCAGACCAATCTCCATCACGCCTTGCAGCACCACCAGCCACTGCGGCTGCGTGGTGCAGTGAAAGCCGCTGGCAAAGCCCACCGGGCTTTCGCGCCACTGCACGCCGCTGGCCGCCGCCAGCGCCGAAAGCCAGACTTGCGGCGAGTCCGCCCGCAGGCTGACGGCCTGCTCTCTCCAGCGGGCGCGCCCATCCTCATCCGTGAACAGCACGGGCAGCACGATTTCCGGGGCGGTCATGTCACATCTCTCCTTGCAAAAAGGCCAAGGATGATAGAGACGGCCTCCGCCCGCCGGGCCGGGCGAGCGGATGAAGGGGCAAAGCGCCGTAGCCTTCAGTTTCGCTACTCTATCAATAGCATCATGTCCTAGTGAATTCTGATGCGGCGCGCCCGCTGCGCCCCTTCCGCCACAATGCCGCCCTTCGCTTAGCTCCGCTTGCGCCCCATTGACTGGAGAGAAGAAAAAGCCATGCCCGCCACACCGCTGAACACCCGGCTGAACATCCGCTACCCCCTCATTCAGGCCCCGCTGGCGGGCGCGCAAGGCAGCGCGCTGGCGCTGGCCGTCAGCCGCGCGGGCGGGCTGGGTTCGCTGCCGGCGGCAGCCCTGCCGCCAGCCAGGCTGCGTGAAGAAATGCAGGCCATGCGGGGCAGCGGCCTGCCGTGGAACGCCAACTTCTTCTGCCACGCCGCGCCGCAGCCTGACGCCCCAAGGCAGGCCGCCTGGCATGCGCTGCTCAAGCCGTATTTCGACGAGCTGGGGCTGGATGCGGCGCACATTCCATCCGGCCCGGGCCGCCAGCCGTTTGACGACGAAGCCGCCGCGCTGGTGGCCGAATTCAGGCCGCCGGTGGTGAGCTTTCACTTCGGGCTGCCTGCGCCGCAGGCGCTGGAACGCATCAAGCGCGCGGGCGCTTTCGTGCTCTCCAGCGCCACCACGGTTGAAGAAGCGCTGTGGCTGCAAGCGCACGGGGCCGACGCCATCATCGCCCAGGGGCTGGAAGCGGGCGGCCACCGGGGGCACTTTCTGTCTGACGATCTGACGCGGCAGGCCGGCCTTTTCGCCCTGCTGCCGCAAGTGGTGGCCGCCGTGCGCGTGCCGGTGATTGCCGCGGGCGGCATTGCCACGGCGGCGGGCGTGCGCGCCGCCCTGGCGCTGGGCGCGGCGGGCGTGCAGGCGGGCACGGCCTACCTGTGCGCGGATGAGGCCGCCACTTCGCCCCTGTACCGCGCCGCCTTGCTGGCCGCCGCCGCCAGCGGGCAGGCGCACACCGCACTGACCACGCTGATGACGGGCCGCCCCGCGCGCGGCCTGCCCAACCGCCTGACGCGCGAGCTGGGGCCGCTGAACCCCGCCGCGCCCGCCTTTCCACTGGCCGCGCCCGCCGCCGCCTGGCTGCGCGCCGCCGCTGAAAAGCAGGGCCGCGCCGATTTCTCATTCTTCTGGTGCGGCGAAAACGCCAGCGCCTGCCGCAGCGCCCCCGCAGCGCACATCACGCAGGCGCTGGCCGAAGGCTTCGCCGCCGCGCGCTGAAAGCCGCCTGCGCCCATTCACGCCCCTTGCCGCCATGCCTGCCGCCACGTCCGCCGCCGCGCCTGCCGCCCATGCCCCGCGCCCCTGCGGCGAATTCGACCTGATCCGCCGCTACTTCCTGCCGTCTGCGCCGCCTGCACCGTCTGGCGGCGGCGTAGAGCTGGGCATTGGCGACGACGCGGCCCTGCTCGCGCCGCAGCCGGGCATGCTGCTGGCCGTCTCCAGCGACATGCTGGTGGCGGGCCGCCATTTTTTTGAAGACGCCGACCCTGCCGCGCTGGGCCACAAGGCGCTGGCCGTGAACCTGTCAGACCTGGCGGCCATGGGCGCGCAGCCGCTGGCCTTCACGCTGGCGCTGGCGCTGCCGCAGGCCGATCACGCCTGGCTGGCCGCCTTCAGCCAGGGGCTGCTGGCGCTGGCGGGCGGGCACGGCTGCCCGCTGGTGGGCGGCGACACCACGCGCGGGCCGCTCAACGTGTGCATCACCATCTTCGGGCAAACGCCGCGCGGGCAGGCGCTCACGCGCGCGGGCGCAAGAGCCGGAGACGACATCTGGATCAGCGGCAGCCTGGGCGCAGCCCGCCTGGCGCTGCACGCCCTGCAAGGCCGGATCACCCTGCCGCCCGCCACGCTGGCCGCCGCGCGCCAGCGGCTGGAGCGCCCCGCGCCGCGCGTGGCGCTGGGCCTGGCGCTGCGCGGCGTGGCCCGCAGCGCCATCGACCTCAGCGACGGCCTGGCGGGCGATCTGCCCCACGTTCTGCAAGCCAGCAGCCAGGCGGCAGGCCAGCCGCTGGGCGCAGAGCTGGACGAGCAAGCGCTCATCGGCCTGACGGCGCCCTGGGCGCAAGAGGCACAGGAGGAGCAAGAAGCGCAGCCCGCATGCGGCAAAAGCGCGCTGGACGCGGCGGCCCGCTTGCAAGCCGCGCTGGCGGGCGGCGATGACTACGAGCTGCTATTTACCGCCGCGCCCGGCGCCCGCCAGGCCGTGCTGGCCGCCGCCGCAGCGGCGCAAACGCCCGTGACGCGCGCAGGCCGCGTCACACGGGCCGAAGCCGCCGCGCCCGCATCCATCTTCCTGCGCGCGGCCAGCGGCGCACTGCGCCCCTTGCCCGCCGAAGCGCGCGGCTTTGACCACTTCGCGGCGTGAACTTCGCCAGCGCCTTGCAGCCAGCCCGCAGACAGGCTCCGGCGCAGGCCGGAAAACATCAGAAACAGGAGCGAATCTAGGGGGTCGAAATACCGCTCTTGCACACATTCCACTAGGACCTCATGCTATGGATAGAGGAGCTAAATAGAAGCCACCAATGCCTGTACGCAGGCGCGAAAGCGCAGACAGACTTTGGGGCAGACGCTCACACCGGCTCGCTGCGCGGCAGGCGGCTCATGAGGGCGGCCACCGCATCGGCCGGGCGCAGGCGGCCATCAAGCAGGGCCACCACGCATTCGGTGATGGGCATGGGCACGCCCAGCGACTGGGCGCGCTGCCAGACGGTGCGGGCGCTATAGACGCCTTCGGCCACGTGGCCCAGGGACTGCACGGCTTCGGGCAGGGACTGGCCCGCCGCCAGCCGCAGGCCAATCTGGCGGTTGCGGCTCAAATCGCCCGTGGCGGTGAGCACCAGATCGCCCAGGCCCGACAGGCCCATGAAGGTGTCGGCGCGCGCGCCCAGCGCCAGGCCCAGGCGCGTGATTTCGGCCAGCCCGCGCGTGATGAGCGCGGCGCGCGCGTTCAGGCCCAGTTGCAGGCCGTCGGCCAGGCCGGTGGCGATGGCGAGCACGTTTTTGACCGCGCCGCCCACTTCCACGCCGGGCAAATCGTCATTGGCGTACACGCGCAGGGCGGGGCCGTGAAAGGCTTGCACCAGCGCCTGCCGCACGCTGGCATGGGCGCTGGCGGCCACGAGGGCGGCAGGCAGGCCGCGCGCCACTTCTTGCGCGAAGCTGGGGCCGCTCAGGGCGCCGGCCAGCAAGGCGGGGGCGGCCTGGCGCTGCACTTCATGCGGCAGCAGGCCGCAGGCATCAGGCGCTCGCGGCGCTTCAAAGCCTTTGCAAAGCCAGGCTACGGGCGCAGGGCTGTGGCGCAAGGCGGCCAGCGTGCCGCGCAAGGCGGCGGTGGGGGTGGCGATGACCAGCAGATCAGGCGCGGTTTCCGGCTCCGGCGCGGCTAGGGCGGAGCGCGCGGCGAGACAGGCCGCCAGATGTTCAGCCAGACAGGTGGCATCGCCCGCGCGCACTTGCAACGCGGGCGGCAGCGCGCAGCCGGGCAGGTAGCGGGCGTTTTCGCGTGCGGCCTGCATGGCGCTCGCCTGCCCGCTGCTGCGCGCCCACAGCTGCACGGCGTGGCCGCTGCGGCTGGCGCTGATGGCCAAGGCCGTGCCCCATGCGCCTGCGCCGTAGATGGCGATGTTCATGACGCGCGGCCCGGCAGGTTGTGCAGCAGGCCGCACAGTGCAAGCAGCTCAGGGCGCGGGCGGGCGATAGCCGGGGCGGGCGAACGAGGTGGCATCAGAAAAAGGGGCGGATTTGAGGGGGCGGAAACGGCGTTGGCCGCCGCTGGCGTTGGCGGCCAGGCGGAGCGGGCGGATTGTGCATTTCGCGCGCCTTGCGCCAGGGCATGAAAAAGCCGCGCGGCACGGGCAGCATGCGGCGCGGCTTTTGCCGGGGCGGCCTTGATTACTGCGCGGCAGGAGCAGCGGGCGCGGCGGAGGCATCGCCGCCTTCTTGCTGCTGGGCCTGCTGCTGCTCGTACATGGCCTGGAAGTTGATTTCTGCCAGATGCACGGGCGGAAAGCCCGCGCGGGTGATCAGGTCAGCCAGATTGCCGCGCAGGTAGGGATAGACGATTTGCGGGCAGGCGATGCCGAGCACAGGCCCCATCTGGTCTTCGGGCAGGTTGCGGATTTCAAAGATGGCGGCCTGGCGGCACTCGGCCAGGAACACGGTTTTGTCCTTGATCTTGGTTTGCACGGTGGCGGTGACGGCGGTTTCATAAATGCCATCGGCCACGTTTTCGGAGCTGATTTGCAGCTGGATATCCACCGTGGGCGCTTCCTGCTCCAGCAAGATGGCGGGGGAGTTGGGCTGCTCCAGCGAGGCTTCTTTCAGATAGACGCGCTGAATCTGGAAAACGGGTTCTTGTTGCTGCTCGGCCATGGCGGTTCCTTGTGTGTTGAGCGGATGGAAAAGCGCCCGCCAAGTAAAAACACGGCGGGCGCGGGTCGGGTGAAATTATCGCAGGGCCTGCCAGAGCAGCGGACACAAGCGAAACTGAATCTCGCCTGGATTCACCCTTTGAAGGCCGAAAAATCTCGTCATCTGGAATATCAATCGACAACGGCCGCGTTAGCCTGGGTTTTGCAGACCATCCCTTTCTTTCTTGGCCATGCCTCTCAAAAGACTCTGAGCAAGTTCGGAGCCGTTTGCAACCCAGCCGCTTTAGCTCCTGAAAAGATAGCTGCCAGCGCCCGTTTCATCAGGACTTGCGGGCGATCAGCACCTGAAATCGCGCAAGCCGCAGCGCGGTTTTTACAAAGCTTTGCGCTATAATCCGCGCTCTTACAACGACCAAAAAAGGGCGGTTGCACCAACCGCCCATTTTTTTTGCTTTTTCGTTCTCAGGCGTGACACTGCATCAGACCATTGAAGACACCGTCAGCGGCCTTGGCTATGAGCTGGTGGAGCTGGAGCGCTCCGCAGGCGGACTGCTGCGGGTGACGATCGACTTTCCCTGGGCGCCAGGGCAGCCGCCTGCGCCGCCCGTGACGGTGGATGACTGCGAGCGCGTGACGCGCCAGCTGCAATTCACGCTGGAAGTGGAAGGCGTGGATTACAGGCGGCTGGAAGTGTCTTCGCCCGGCATCGACCGGCTGCTGCGCAATGCGGCGGATTTCGAGCGGTTTGAGGGGGAAATGGTGGACCTGACGCTGAAAGCGCCCATCGGCGCAGCCGCCACAGGGCAGATCAGCGCCAATCGCAAGCGCTTTCGCGGCCAGCTGCAACGCGCCGAAAGCGGCGGCTGGCAAATTGCGTGGCGCGACGAACCGGCGCCCGCCAAGCCGGGCCAGCGCGTGAGCGCCAGGAAACTGGCGGCGCTGCCGTTGAACGTGATGGGTTTTGCGCTGGAGGAGCTGCGCGAGGCGCGGCTGGCTCCGGTGGTGGATTTCAAGGGCAAGCGCCCAAGGACTGGGGATGAATCATGAACCGTGAACTGTTGATGCTGGTGGAAGCCATCTCGCGCGAGAAAAACGTGGATCGCGACGTGGTGTTTGGCGCGGTGGAAGCTGCGCTGGCACAGGCCGCCAAAAAGCTGTACGAGGGCGATGTGGACATGCGCGTGGCCATCAACCGCGAAACGGGCGACTACGAAACCTTCCGCCGCTGGCACGTGGTGCCGGATGAAGCGGGCTTGCAATTGCCTGATCAGGAAATCCTGCAATTCGAGGCGCGCGAGCAGATTCCTGACATCGAGGTTGGCGAATACATCGAGGAGCCTGTGGAGTCCGTCTCCATCGGCCGCATTGGCGCGATGGCGGCCAAGCAGGTCATCCTGCAAAAAATCCGCGACGCCGAGCGCGAGATGCTGCTCAACGACTTCATGAGCCGGGGCGAGAAGATTTTTTCCGGCACCGTCAAGCGCATGGACAAGGGCGACATCCTGGTCGAATCCGGCCGGGTGGAAGGGCGCCTTCGCCGCAGCGAGATGATTCCGAAGGAAAACCTGCGCAATGGTGACCGCGTGCGCGCCATGATCATGGAAGTGGACCTGACGCTGCGCGGCGCGCCCATTCTGCTTTCCCGCGCCGCGCCTGAATTCATGGTGGAGCTGTTCCGCCAGGAAGTGCCCGAAATCGAACAGGGGCTGCTGGAAATCAAGAGCTGCGCGCGCGACCCCGGAAGCCGCGCCAAGATTGCCGTGGTGAGCCACGACAAGCGCATTGACCCCATCGGCACCTGCGTGGGCGTGCGCGGCTCGCGCGTGACGGCCGTGACCAACGAGCTGGCCGGCGAGCGCGTGGACATCGTGCTGTGGAGCGAAGACCCGGCGCAGTTCGTCATCGGCGCGCTGGCTCCGGCCAATGTTTCTTCCATCGTGGTGGACGAGGAAAAGCACGCGATGGACGTGGTGGTGGACGAGGAAAACCTGGCCATCGCCATTGGCCGGGGCGGCCAGAACGTGCGCCTGGCTTCCGAACTCACGGGCTGGAAAATCAACATCATGGACGCCGCCGAATCCGCCGAAAAGCAGGCGGCCGAAACCGGCTCCATCCGCCAGCTGTTCATGGAAAAGCTGGATGTGGACGAGGAAATCGCCGACATCCTGATCGAGGAAGGCTTCACCAACCTGGAAGAAGTGGCCTACGTGCCCTTGCAGGAGATGCTGGATATTGAAGCCTTCGATGAAGACACCGTCAATGAGCTGCGCGCCCGCGCCAAAGACGCGCTGCTGACCCTTGAAATCGCGCGCGAGGAAAAGGTGGAGGCCGTGGCCGAAGACCTGCGCGGGCTAGAAGGCATGGACGCCGAGCTGCTGGCCGCGCTGGCCGAAGCGGGCGTGCGCACGCGCGACGATCTGGCCGATCTGGCCGTAGACGAACTCACCGACATCACCGGCCAGACGGAGGACGAAGCCCGCGCCCTCATCATGAAGGCGCGTGAGCACTGGTTCAGCGATGAAGCGTAACGGGCATGGAGGCAGTCACAGAATATGTCGAACATCACAGTCGCTGAATTGGCGAATGAACTCAAACGCTCCGTGGGCAAGCTGCTGGAGCAATTGCAGGCGGCCGGAGTCAAAAAATCCTCGGGCGGCGACGTCCTGACCGAAACGGACAAGAAAAAGCTGCTGGACCATCTGCAAACCAGCCACGGCACCGTCGCGCCCGCCCGCAAGAAAATCACGCTGACCAAGAAAACCACCAGCGAAATCAAGCAGGCTGACGCCACCGGCAAAGCCCGCACCATTCAGGTGGAAGTGCGCAAAAAACGCACCTTCATCAAGCGCGATGACGAGCCGGCCGCCGCGCCCCAAACGCCTTCGCCCTCCCCTGCTGCCGAGGCTGCCAGACCTGCTGCGTCTGCGGTCGCAGCTCCTGCGTCGCCAGTGATTGGCGCGGCTGAAGCCGCCCGCCGCGAGGAAGAAGCGCGCCGCCACGCCGAGCTGCTGCGCCGCCAGGAAGCCGAAGCCGCCGAAAAACGCCGTTTGCGTGAAGAGCAGGACGCACGCCGTCAGGCTGAAGCCGCCCAGCCTGCCCCCGAAGAAACCAAGCCGCAAGAAACGCCGGCCGCTCCTCAAGCGCCTGCGCCGCAAGCGTCAGCTGCAGATTCCGTGCCGCCCTCCGCGCCCGCCGCAACCCAGACCAAGCCGCCCAAGACGGCTGAACCCGAGGCCGCTCCCGAAACCGTCTCCTCCGCTGCGCCCGCTTCCGGGTCTGCTCCGGCCAAGGGAACCGCCGCTCCTGCGGCCCGGAAGGCTGCAACAGGCGGCGCGGCCAAGCCTGTCTCTTCATCTGCTACAGCGCCCGCCGCAGTAGCAGAACCCGCCAAGCCCAGCCCGGAAGAAGAAGCCGCCCGCCAGCGCGAGCAGGAAGAGCGCCGCCGCAAGGCCATGGCTGAAGCCGAAGCCATTCGCAGCATGATGAACAAGCCGCGCAAAGTGCTGGTGGCCAAGAAGCCTGAAAGCGCCAAGAAAGCGGCTGAAGCGTCCAAAGACGGCGGCAAGCCTGCCAAGACAGGCGGCGTCAGCGCGGCCCGTCAGGGCAGCGCGCCCGCAGGCGGCAGCAAGGAAGTCAAATCCGCCAAGCTGTCCTCCAGCTGGGCGGGCGAGCCTGGCAAGAAAAAAGGCATTCCCACGCGCGGCGATGCTTCCGGCGGCGTGGGCCGCAACAACTGGCGTAGCGGCCCAAAAAGCCGCCGCAGCGAACGCGACAGCCAGCAGGCCGCCCAAGCAGCGCCCGCAGAGCATCGCGTGCTGGAAGTGCATGTGCCGGAAACCATCTCCGTGGCCGAGCTGGCGCACAAGATGGCCGTCAAGGCATCCGAAGTCATCAAGACGCTGATGAAGATGGGCCAGATGGTCACCATCAACCAGCCGCTCGACCAGGACACGGCCATGATCGTCGTCGAAGAAATGGGCCACACCGCCGTGGTGGCCGCGCTGGACGACCCCGAGGCCTTCACCGACGAAGAAGTGCAGGCCCAGTCCGCCGAGGCCCTGCCGCGTGCGCCCGTGGTCACCGTCATGGGCCACGTGGACCACGGCAAGACCTCGCTGCTTGACTACATCCGCCGCGCCAAGGTGGCCGCCAGCGAAGCGGGCGGCATCACCCAGCACATTGGCGCCTACCACGTCAAGACGCCGCGCGGCATCGTCACTTTCCTGGACACGCCCGGCCACGAAGCCTTCACGGCCATGCGCGCACGCGGTGCGCAGGCCACCGACATCGTGATCCTGGTGGTGGCCGCCGACGACGGCGTGATGCCGCAAACGCGCGAAGCCATCAAGCATGCCAAGGCGGCGGGCGTGCCCATCGTCGTGGCGCTGACCAAGGCCGACAAGCCCGAAGCCAATGTGGAGCGCGTGACCAGCGAACTCGTGGCCGAAGAAGTCGTGCCCGAAAGCTACGGCGGTGACTCGCCCTTCATTGCCGTATCCAGCAAAACCGGCATGGGCATTGACGACCTGCTCGAAAACGTGCTGCTGCAAGCCGACGTGCTGGAACTCAAGGCCCCGGTGGACGCCGCCGCCAAGGGCCTGGTGATCGAAGCGCGGCTTGACAAAGGCCGTGGTCCCGTGGCCTCGGTCCTCGTGCAGTCCGGCACGCTGAAAGTGGGCGACGTGGTGCTGGCCGGCCAAACCTCCGGCCGCGTGCGCGCCATGCTGAATGAAGACGGCAAGCCCGTCAAAGAAGCGGGTCCCTCCATCCCGGTCGAAATCCAGGGCCTGGCCGACGTGCCGCAGGCTGGCGACGAATTCATGGTGCTGGCCGATGAGCGCCGCGCCCGTGAAATCGCCACCTACCGCGCCGGCAAGTTCCGCAACACCAAGCTCGCGCGGCAGCAGGCGGCCAAGCTGGAAAACGTGTTCGCCGACATGTCGGCTGATGAAGTCAAGCAGCTGCCCATCATCATCAAGGCCGACGTGCAAGGCTCGCAGGAAGCGCTGTCCGCCTCGCTGCTCAAGCTCAGCACGGATGAAGTCAAAGTGCAGGTGGTCTATGCCGCCGTGGGCGGCATCAGCGAAAGCGATGTGAACCTGGCCATTGCCTCCAACGCCATCGTGCTGGGCTTCAACGTCCGCGCCGAAGCGGGCGCGCGCAAGCTGGCCGAGGCCAACGACGTCGAAATCCGCTACTACAACATCATCTACGACGCGGTGGACGACCTGAAAGCCGCCATGAGCGGCATGCTCGCGCCCGAGCAGAAGGAAGAAGTCATCGGCTCCGCCGAAATCCGCACCGTGTTCGTGGCCTCCAAGATCGGCACCGTGGCCGGCTCCTACGTCACCAGCGGCGTGGTGCGGCGCGACGCCCACTTCCGCCTGCTGCGCGACCACGTGGTGATCTACACCGGCGAGCTTGAATCGCTCAAGCGCATGAAAGACGACGTGCGCGAAGTCAAGGAAGGCTTCGAGTGCGGCATCAAGCTCAAGAACTACAACGACATCCGCGAAGGCGACCAGCTCGAATTCTTTGAAATCAAGGAAATCGCGCGCACGCTGTAAGAACCTGTCCAGAATCCGCCCGTGCACCGGTTCTTGCAGCTGCCCTTGCCTTGGAAACCATCGTTTATTTCGCTACCAGTTTGATAGTGTTGAGTCCTATAAAACTGTGCGATGGAGGCATTTTCAAGGCCCTGAATTTGCTCTCAAAAACAGAGTGCTGCGCGCAAGGCCGTATCCGGTTTGCGCTTTTGCGCCCACGGACAGACCCTGAAGGGATTCCAGGCCGGAATCTGTCCGCCCTGAAGCAGGCTGGAAACCGGCGCCAGCCTTTGAAAATGCACGGCGGCAGCGATCAGAGAACGTACGGCAGCCACTCTCAAATAATCAGCCCGCAGCCAGGCCGCAAACAGGCTGAAGCGCTTGCCTTCTTGCCCTTTGACTTTTAACGCGCCCGCCACGCGCATACAGCCATGCACCGGAAACACTCCACACCCAACCGCAGTTTTCGCATCGCCGACCAGATTCAGCGCGACCTGGCCGAGCTGATCGCGCGCGAAGTCAAAGACCCGCGCATTGGCATGCTCACGCTCAACGCCGTCGAAATCACGCCCGACTACGCCCACGCCAAGGTCTATTTCAGCCTGCTCACCGGCGACGCCCAGCAAACGCAAGACGCCCTCAACCACGCTGCCGGCCACCTGCGCAACCTGCTCTTCAAGCGCCTGCACATCCACACCGTGCCCACGCTGCATTTCATTTTTGACCGCACCACCGAACACGCGGCCGATCTGAACGCCCTCATCGCCAAGGCGGTGGCCTCGCGTTCCAAGGAAGACGACACGCCATGACCGCCGCCCCACGCGCACGGGTGCAGCGGCGTCCCGTGCACGGGGTGCTGCTGCTTGACAAACCGCTGGGCCTGTCCAGCAACCAGGCGCTGCAAAAAGCCAAATGGCTGCTGCGCGCCGAAAAAGCCGGCCACACCGGCACGCTGGATCCTCTGGCCAGCGGCGTGCTGCCCCTGTGCTTTGGCGCAGCCACCAAATTCAGCGCCGGGCATCTGGACGCCGACAAGTCCTACGCCGCCACGCTGCGCCTGGGCCTCACCACCACCACGGGCGACGCCGAAGGCGAAATCACCGCCCGCCGCCCCGTGCCCGCCATCACGCCAGCGCAGCTCGAAGCCGTGCGCCAGCGCTTTCTGGGCCGCATCGCCCAAGTGCCCCCCATGCACAGCGCGCTGAAAAAAGACGGCAAGCCGCTTTACGAATACGCCCGCGCGGGCGTGCAAGTGGAGCGCGCCGCGCGCGAAGTGCAAGTGCATGCCTTGAACCTGGCCCTGTCGCTGGATGAACAAGGCCGGGCCGCCATTGAAATGGAAGTGACATGCAGCAAAGGCGCCTACATCCGCACCCTGGGCGAAGACATCGGCGCCGCCCTGGGCTGCGGCGGCCACCTGACGGCCCTGCGCCGCACCGCCACCGGCCCGTTCACGCTCGCGCAGTGCATCACGCTGGAAGCGCTGCAAGCCCTGCCCGAAGACCAGCGCCTCGCTGCCCTGCTGCCCGTGCAAGCCCTGCTGCCCGGCTTTGCCGCCATCACCCTCGGCCATGACGACGCCGCCCGCTTCTTGACCGGCCTGCGCCGCCGCGGCCCCTGGCCCGATGCGCCGCAAGTGGCCGTGTTCGGCAAGCAACCCCGCGCCCTGCTGGGCACGGCACAAGTCAAGACAGGGGAGTTGATTGCGGTGCGTTTGCTCAGCCCGATGGAAGTAAAGCAGATGCTGGCGCAACAAGGAGAACGTGATGCGATTTGAAGGTGTTGTTTCCCGCTGGAACGATGATCGAGGCTTTGGCTTTCTCAAAGCTTTTGGCAACGATGATGCAGAAGTTTTTGTGCATATCTCCGAGTTCCCTAAGGACGGGCGGCGGCCGACGGTGGGCGAGCGTGTGTCGTTTGAGGTGGTGACTGGCGAAAAAGGCAAGAAGAAGGCCAAAAACCTGTTTTGTCCGGATAGACCCAAGGCTCGATCTGACAAAGCGGACAAGCAGCTTCATGCGCGAAGAAGACACTCGAAAGCCAGGGAATCAACGTCTTGGCCTGGAAACGTGTTTTGGGTTGTGCTGCTGGTGATTGGCACTGCCGTGGCTTACCAGTATATGAAGAGAGAATGGAGCGAAAGGCAGCATCGGCAAGAACTGCGCCAGATGTCGAGCAGCACTCCCGTAGTCCCTGTGCAAGCCACTTCGTCCGTCTATCGGTGTGATGGCCGCACACATTGTTCGCAGATGACTTCGTGTGAAGAAGCCAAGTTTTTTATCAATCATTGCCCGGGCACAAAGATGGACAGTGACAATGATGGCGTTCCTTGCGAGTCGCAATGGTGCAGTGGTGGCTGGTAACGCTTCGGACATGTCGTGTTAAAGGTTGAGCCATGACCCGACTTTTTGCCCTCCAGGCCGATATCACCACGCTGGCCGTGGATGCCATTGTGAATGCCGCCAATTCGTCGCTGCTGGGCGGCGGCGGGGTGGATGGGGCCATTCACCGCGCCGCCGGGCTTGAATTGCTGCAAGAGTGCCGCCAGCTGGGCGGCTGCCCCACGGGGCAGGCCCGCATCACCGGCGCTTACGGCCTGCCGTGCCGCCACGTCATCCACACCGTGGGGCCAGTCTGGCATGGCGGCCATGCGGGCGAGGCGCAAAAACTGCACAGCTGCTACACGCACTGCCTTGATTTGGCCGCGCAGCACGGCCTCAAAACCCTGGCTTTTCCGTGCATCAGCACCGGCGTTTATGGCTATCCGAAAGAAGCGGCCGCCGAAATCGCCCTTCAGGCCGTCCGCGCCCATCCGGCGCTGGGGCAATTGGACGAAATCATGTTCTGCTGTTTCAGCCCAACCGATTTGGCGATTTACCAGCGGCTGATTTGATTTTTACAAAGAGATTTTCATGCTTCGCATCATTCGCCATATCGCCTATTTTCTTCATGTGGATCGCGGCAAGCGCGGGCATGATGGATCCGTTTTTTGTTTTTCATTCCGGCGGGGCGCGCCTGATTTCTGATTTATTTTTTCGTCCCATCGCCGCTTTATTTTCTTTTGATTGAGTTCTGATTCATGTCTTCCCAAATTCGCAATATCGCCATCATCGCCCACGTGGACCACGGCAAAACCACCATGGTTGATCAATTGCTGCGCCAATCCGGCACTTTTGCCGACCACGAAAAAGTGGTGGATACCGTGATGGACAGCAACGCCATCGAGCGCGAGCGGGGCATCACCATCCTGGCCAAGAACTGCGCCGTTTCCTGGCGGGGCACGCACATCAACATCGTCGATACGCCCGGCCACGCGGACTTTGGCGGCGAGGTGGAGCGCGCCCTGAGCATGGTCGATGGCGTGCTGCTGCTCATCGACGCGCAGGAAGGCCCCATGCCGCAAACGCGCTTTGTCACCAAAAAGGCGCTGGCGCTGGGGCTTAAACCCATCGTGGTAGTCAACAAGGTGGACAAGCCCGGCGCCGACCCGGACAAGGTGATCAACGCCGCATTCGACCTGTTCGACAAGCTGGGCGCCACGGACGAGCAGCTGGACTTTCCCGTGGTGTATGCCAGCGGCATCAACGGCTGGTCTTCTCTGGAAGAAGGCGCGCCCGGCGAGCAGTGGGGGCCGGACATGACGGCGCTATTCGAGACCATCCTCAAGCACGTGCCGCCGCACGAAGGCGACCGCAACGCGCCGCTGCAACTGCAAATTTCGGCGCTGGACTATTCCACGTTCGTGGGCCGCATTGGCGTGGGCCGCGTGAACGCGGGCACCATCCGGGCGGGCATGGACGTGCTGGTCATGGAAGGCCCGCAAGGCAGGCAAACCAAGGGCCGCGTGAACCAGGTGCTCACCTTCGAGGGGCTGGACCGCGTGCAGGTGAAAGAGGCCTACCCGGGCGACATCGTGCTCATCAACGGCATTGAAGACATCAACATTGGCGCCACCGTCACCGACCCGGCCAGCCCGCAGCCGCTGCCCATGCTCAAGATTGACGAGCCGACGCTGACCATGAACTTTTGCGTCAACACCAGCCCGCTGGCCGGGCGCGAAGGCAAATACGTCACCAGCCGCCAAATCTGGGACCGCCTGCAAAAAGAGCTGCAAAGCAACGTGGCCCTGCGCGTGCGGGAAACGGCCGAAGACGGCGTGTTTGAAGTCTCGGGCCGGGGCGAGCTGCACCTGACCATCCTGCTGGAAAACATGCGCCGCGAAGGCTACGAGCTGGCCGTGAGCAAGCCGCGCGTGGTCTTTCGCGAAATAGACGGGCAAAAGTGCGAACCCATTGAGCTGGTCACCGCCGACGTGGAAGAAGGTCACCAGGGCGGCGTGATGCAGGCGCTGGGCGAGCGCAAGGGCGAGCTGGTGAACATGGAGCCGGACGGGCGCGGCCGCGTGCGGCTGGAATACCGCATACCGGCGCGCGGCCTCATTGGCTTTTCCAACGAATTTCTCAACCTCACGCGCGGCAGCGGGCTGATTTCCAACATCTTCGACGGCTACGAACCCTTCAAGGGCGATGTGGGCGGCCGCAAAAACGGCGTGCTCATCAGCATGGACGACGGCGAAATCTTCACCTACGCCCTGGGCAAGCTCGATGACCGGGGCCGCATGTTCGTGAAAGCGGGCGACCCGGTCTATGAAGGCATGATCGTGGGCATTCACAACCGCGACAACGACATCGTCGTCAACGCCACGCGCACCAAGCAGCTCACAAACTTCCGCGTCAGCGGCAAGGAAGACGCCATCAAAGTCACGCCCCCCATCGAGCTGACGCTGGAATACGGCGTGGAATTCATCGAAGACGACGAACTCGTCGAAATCACCCCCAAAAGCATCCGCCTGCGCAAGCGCCACCTCAAAGAGCACGAACGCAAGCGCGCCAGCCGCGAAGGAGCGTGAGCGCCTATTCAGAAAACCTCCCGCGCTCCTTGAGCTTGCGTTCCCGTTCTGTTTACACGCCTGATTCCGCTCTTTTATGCGTGATTAAAAGAGCAAAAAGACGCCTCTTTTCGACAAGTTCGGTTTGCCTTGTCTGGTGCGCGCAAGCTTGAGATGGCGGAGGGCCGAGCAGAAGGCTGCGATGGGCAAACGCAAGCGCCGCACCAGCCAGGCTGGCGGAACCCGCTGCCAGGCCCCCGCTCCAAACGCCACGCTTCACACTCGCTTTGAATGACCATGAACCTCATCCGACAAATCCTCGCCGCTCCGCGCCGCCTTTACCTGGCCATCAGCGCCACCTGCCTGGGCATGCTGGCCTTTGGCGTGCTCTACCTCCAGGGCATGGTGGGCCTGCAACCGTGCCCCATGTGCATCGTGCAGCGCGAGGCGCTGATTGCCGTGGCGGTGTTCAGCGCCCTGGCGGCGGCTTGCAAGCCGGGCGGCTGGCAGCGCGGCTTTGGCGTGCTGGCGCTGCTGTTTGCCGTGCTGGGCGCTTTCACGGGCGGACGGCAAAGCTGGCTGCAATGGAATCCGCCCGCGTTTTCCGCATGCGGGCGAGGCGACCTCTACGGCATGATCGAATCCATGCCCATTGGCCGTCTGCTGCCATCCATCTTCAAAGGCAGCGGCGACTGCGCCGCCGTGGACTGGACGCTGCTGGGCGGCAGCATCGCCAATTGGTCCTTCATGTGGTTTGCCTTCTGCACAGCGCTGCTGCTGGCGCTGGCGCTGCGCCGCAAGGCAGGCTGAAGGCGCCCCCGGCCTCATCCACAGCAAACAAAAACGGCGCGCCATCTGGCGCGCCGTTTTTCTTTCAGCGGCTGAGGCCGCTTGCGGGGCGTTCAGCTCACCCAGGCAATGACTTTGAGCGCGCCTTGCAGCAGCAGCGCATTGACGATATCCACAAAAAACGCACCCACCATCGGCACGATCAGGAAGGCTTTGTGCGAGGGACCGAAGCGGTCGGTCAGCGCCTGCATGTTGGCCACTGCCGTGGGCGTGGCGCCCAGGCCGAAGCCGCAGTGGCCGGCAGCCAGCACGGCGGCGTCGTAGTCGCCGCCCATGGCGCGGTAGGTCACATACGTGGCGTACAGCGCCATCACCACCGTCTGCGCGGCCAAAATGAACATCACCGGCACGGCCAGCCCGGCCAGCTCCCACAGCTTGAGCGAAAGCAGGGCCATCGCCAGAAACAGCGATAGCGCGATGTTGCCGAACACGTCAATGGCGCGATCAAACATGTTCACGCCAAAAATCAGCACCAGGCCATTGCGCACCAGCACGCCGCCGGCCAGCGCCCACACGAACTGCGGCAGCTGAAAGAACGTGCCTTGCGCCACCTTGAACATGATGTCGGAAAACGCCAGGCAGGCGGCAAACATGGCCAGCGTTTGCAGGCCCGATTCCGCCGTGATCAGGCGCTGCTGGTGCGGGCGCTCGAACACCACTTCCTGATCGCCGGCGGCAGGCTTGCTGTCATCAATGCCCGCCAGGCCCGGCGTGGGCTTGCCGCGAATCAAACGCCGTGCCACAGGGCCGCCCAGCAGGCCACCCATCACCAGGCCAAACGTGGCGCAGGCCATGCCCAGCGTGATGGCGCCTTGCACGCCAGCGGCTTCCAGGTCTTTGCCCCAGGCGCCCGCCGTGCCGTGGCCGCCCGTGAGCGTGATCGAGCCGGCCACCAGGCCGATGCGCGGATCCAGCCCCAGCGCCGAAGCCATGACCGTTCCCACCACGTTCTGCACGATGATGAAAGCTGACACCGCGATGATGAAAATCACCAGCGGCCTGCCGCCCTGGCGCAGCCGCGCGAAATCGGCGGACAGGCCAATGGACGAGAAAAACACCAGCATGAAGGCGTCCTGCAAGGGCTTTTCAAACTGGAAATTCACGCCCTGCACGGTATGCACGCCAAACAGCACCAGCGCGGCCACCAGGCCGCCGGCCACCGGCTCCGGAATGTTGAAATCCTGCAAGAACTTGATCTTGCGCACCAGCCAGCTGCCCAGCAGCAGCACCAGCACTGCCGCAATCAGCGTGTAGTACGCGTTGAACGTCAGAGTCGTCATAGGCATTTCCCTTTCATCGGTTGCAGTGAAAAGCGGCGATTGTCACATTTGGGAGCAAAGACTTGAGAACCTGTTCACAGTTTGTCCATGACGCGAAAGTGCCCCCCCGGCCCGCAGCCCTTCATGGCAAGGCGGCATGCGCGCGGGGCTGAACGCGCCGTGCCATTTCCGCTCCGCTATTCGTAGCAAGATGTCCTGGTGGATGCAGCGCGGAGTGGCCTTTTGACCCCTACAAATTCGCTCCTGTTTCTGATGCCGCCCAGAGACCGCCTGCCGCACGGGCAGGCCTTCGGACGGGCGGGTTCACGCGCCGGGCCGCTGCCTGGCGCACGCGCCCGTCAGTCCTCATCGCGCAGCCGCGAGAGCGCTGCGCTGGCAATTTCGCTGATGCGCTCCAGAAAATCCGTGGCCATACCCGCTTCATAGCGGTGGCTGTCGGGCGAGGCGAGGATGAGCAAGCCAAAAGCGCCCTGGCTCGCCCCTGGCTTGCGCAACGGCAGCAGCGCCAGCGAGGCCGCTTCCTGCGGCGCGGGCAGCCACTGCACGGCATCAAAGCCGGTGTTCACGCCGCAATAAGGCGCGGCCAGCGAGGCGGCCAGGCTCTTCACGTCATCGCTGACGCCCTGCGCAAAAGGCTCGCCCGCATAGACGCTGGCCACCTCCCACGCCTTGAGGGCGACCTGGGGCACGCCGAACTGCGCCTGAAGCTCGCTGACCATGACGGCGGGCAGATCAATGGGCCGGTGCGCGAGAAACAGCTGCCGCGCCCAGCGCTGGAGCTTGTCGGCAATCAGCATGTTTTCGTTGCCGTAGCGCACCATCTCCATCAGGCGGCGCTCCAGCAGCGCGATTTTTTCGCGCAGGGCCTCGGCCTGGCGCTCTTGCAGGCTGATGGTGCGCCCGCCGTTGGGGCTGGCCAGCTGCACGCGGGTGAGCAGCTCGGCATGGCGCTCGAAAAAGCCGGGTTCGGCTAGCAGGTACTGGGCGATGGCGTTTTCGTCCACGCCGTCATGCACTTCAGGATGGGGGTTGTGGTTTTCGGTCATCTCGGGTTTTCCTTTTTTCCCGTCAGCGCGCGGGCGGCTGCGGCGCGCCGGGAAGATCGATTTCGCCGTGAAACACGGTTTGCGCCGGGCCGGTCAGGAACACGGCATCGCGCTCGCCGCCTGCCCATTCAATGGTCAGCAGGCCGCCGCGCGCGTGCACATCCACCCGCTCATCCAGCAGGCCCAGGCGGCGGCCCGCCACCACGGCGGCGCAAGCGCCGGTGCCGCAGGCCAGCGTTTCGCCAGCGCCGCGCTCCCACACGCGCAGACGGATCTGGCGGCGATCCAGCACCTGCATGAACCCTGCATTGACGCGGCGCGGAAAGGCCGGGTGCGTTTCAATCAGCGGGCCTTGCTCGGCCACGGGGGCGGTATCTGCCTGCGCCACCACCTGCACGGCGTGCGGATTGCCTATGGACAGCACGGCGACAGAAACCATGCACGCCGCGCCGCGCCCGCCCGCCTGCTCCAGCGCCAGCGGCCACACCTGCCAGCCGCCCTCGGCCAGCGGCGTCAGTCCTGCGGAATCGAAAGGCACGCGGGGCAGATCAAACACCGGCGCGCCCATGTTCACGCGCACGCGGCCATCAGGCTGCTCGGCCAGTTCGATCACGCCGTTTTTCACTTTCACGCGCACAGGGTTGCGGACCGTCAGCCCCTGCCCGCGCACGTAGCGCACAAAGCAGCGCGCGCCGTTGCCGCAGTGCTCCACCTCGCCGCCATCGGCGTTGTGGATGACGTATTCAAAATCCACATCCGGCGCGGGCGCGGGCCGCACGCTCAGAATCTGGTCGGCCCCCACGCCAAAGTGGCGGTCGGCCAGAAAACGGTATTGATCCGCCGTCAGGTTCAGCAGCGCGGCCGTTTCGTCAAGCACCACGAAATCATTGCCCGCCCCCTGCATTTTGGTAAAGCGCACTCGCATGGCGGCGGATTATCAGGCGCGCCCGGCCGCCGTATTCCCTTGGTCGCCGCGCCCCTGCGCCCGGCCCGGCAGATGCGCTTTGCCCCCGAATCAATAGCGGCCTGCGCCTCTTTCACCAGGGCCTGCGGGCCAGGCGCCTGTTCATGATCTGACCGTGAGGGGCGGCAGTGCGCCGCACCCACGGGCAGATTGCAGGCAGGCGGCTCCCGGGGCGTCAGGGCGCGCGGCGCGCGGGCGGGGCGGGTTCGGGCATTTGCAGGCGCATCTGGCGGCCATCGCCCGCGTCCAGAACCGCGCTGCGGCGCAAGACGGCTTGCAGCGTCCAGCCGCCGGGCAGCTTCGCGCCCACGCGGTAGGGCTTGGGGGGCTGGCCCTGTTCGGCAATGAGCGCCGCGCCGCGTTCGCTGCCGTGAGCGACCACGCCTGCCAGCGCGTAGCGGGCGTCAGGCGGCGCGGCCTGAACCGTTGGCGGGGCGTCATCTGCCGCGCCCAGGCCACGGGCCACGGCCTGCGCGTCAAGCGGGGGCATGCCGGGCGCGGCTGTGGCGGCCGCAGCGGGCGGGGCGCTGCTGGCAGCGTGCAGCGCCCAGTACAGCGCGCTGCCAGCGGCCAGCGCCCACAGCAGCAGCGCGGCCAGGGCGGGGGCGAATCGGTTCAGCGCCGGGCGTGCCATCAGGAAAAATACGGAGACCGGCGGGCGGCGCTCCTGAACAGGGGCAAAGACATGCGCCGATTATCATTGAGCGCACTCTTGATGGCGGCCCGTCCGCCGTCTGTTCGCGGCCTTCTTTTCTGATCCGTTTCCGGCTGCTTCCCGGCCCGCTTTGGGTGCACTTCCGCCCTGCTCCAGGCGTGCGCTGCGGCGCTTTTTCGCTTATGAATACTGCCTTTTCCGCCCTTTCCCGCATCTGCTCTCGCGCCCATCTCAGCGCCCGTTCCCGCGCCCGCCAGCGCGGGGCTGGCTTCACCCTGATCGAGCTGATGGTGGTGCTGGTCATCATTGGCGTGCTGGGCGCGCTGATCGTGCCCAATTTGCTGGACCGCACGGACGACGCGCGCGCCACCGCCGCCCGCACGGACGTGAACAACATCGTGCAGGCGCTCAAGCTCTACAAGCTGGACAACCTGCGCTACCCCACCGCCGAGCAGGGCTTGCAGGCGCTCATCGCCCGCCCCAGCGCGCCGCCCGAGCCGCGCAACTGGCGCGTGTACCTGGAAAAGCTGCCCAATGACCCGTGGGGCAACCCGTATCAGTACCTGAACCCGGGCGTCAAGGGCGAGGTGGACGTGATGAGCTTTGGCGCCGACGGCAAAAGCGGCGGCGAGGGGCGCGACGCCGACATTGGCAGCTGGCAGTGAGAAGGGCATATTTTTGCTCCTGGTTCCATAGCATGATGTCCTAGAGGAATCTGCGCGAGATGCCTTTTCAGAGGCCTGAATCCGCTCCTCTTTTTGACGCCCAATCTTGATGCCCAACCGCATGCCCGCCGAACACGCGCTTTGCCGCAGCCGGGGCTTTACCCTCATCGAGCTGGTGGTCACCGTCGCCGTGATCGCGCTGGGCGTTTCGCTGGCGGCCATTGCGCTGCGCGACAGCGCGGCTTCGGCGCTGGAGCGCGACGCAGCGCGGCTGGCGGCGCTGCTGGAATCGGCCCGCGCCCTCTCGCGCGCCACGGGGGTGGCGGTGACCTGGCGGCCCGCCGCGCAAGGCTTTGTGTTTGAAGGCGTGCCGCCCGGCGGCAGCCCCTGGCCCACGCAGTGGCTGGACGCCGCCACCGCCGCGCAGGGCAACGCGGCGCTGCTGCTGGGGCCTGACCCCATCATCGGCCCGCAGGCCGTGGCGCTGCACCGCGCGGGCAGCCCGGCCACGCTGCAAGTGGCCACCGACGGGCTGCGCCCCTTTGCCGTCAGCGCCCCGGGCGGCCCAGCCGATGCGCGCCAGCCCTGAACAAGGCCCGGCCATGCCTGCATTCGCCCTCACTCGCAGCAAGAGAGCTGTCTGCGGCGGCTTCACGCTGGTGGAAGTGATGGTGGCCCTGTCCATCACCGCCATCGCGCTGGTAGCGGGGCTGAAGGCCGCAGGCGCGCTCGCTGACAACGCGGCGCGGCAAAGCCGCGTGATGCTGGGGCAAATCTGCGCCGAAAACGCGCTGATCGAACTCAAGCTCACGCGCCAGTTTCCCGGCGCGGGCGACAGCACGCTGGCTTGCGAGCAGGCCGGGCAGGCGTTTGAAGTCACGCTGGCCGTGCGCGCCACGCCCAACCCCAACTTCCGCCGCGTCGAGGCCATCGTGCGCCAGCAGCAGCTCACGGTGGTGCAGGTTTCCACGCTCATCGGGCGTTACTGAGGCAAGCGATGGCGGCCCGCATGCAGCCCTGCCGGGGGTTCACCCTGATCGAAGTGCTGGTGGCGCTGGCCATCATGGCCGTCATGGCCGTCATGAGCTGGCAGGCCATCGACGGCATGACGCGCGCGCAAGAAAGGGCGCGCGCACATGCCGACGGCACGCTGGCGCTGCAAGCGGCCTTCGCGCAGTGGCACGCCGATCTGGACGCCATGATGGTCTGGCCCCAGCAACTGGCCGCCGCCGCAGCCCCGCCGGGCAACCCATCCGGCAGCCCATCCGGCGGCAGCTCATCGAGCAGCGCCGAACCGCTGGCCGCCCGCAGCCTGGCGTGGGACGGGCGCGTGCTGCGCATCACCCGCAGCGCCCCCCTGCCCCTGCCTGCTCCCCTTTCCGCCGCGCCCGGCGGCCCGCCCGCCACGGCCCGCCCGCCCGCGCCCAGCGCCTTGCGCGTGGTGGCCTGGACGCGCAGCGCCACAAGCGGCCAGTGGTGGCGCTGGCAATCGCACCCCGTGCGCACCTGGAACGAATGGGCCAGCGCCTGGCAGGCCGCGCAAGGCTGGAGCCAGACGCCCGAGCGCCCCGTCAGCGCCGGGCAGGCCGTGGCCATTGCCGCGCTGCAAGACTGGCAGCTCTACTACTTTCTGGACAACGCCTGGTTCAACCCCCTGTCCAGCTCCGCCCAGGGCGAAGCGCAGCTGGCGCGCGTGCCCGAAGCCATCCGCCTGAATCTCACCCTGGCCGAAGGGCAGGCGCTGACCGGCCCCGTGATGCTGGACTGGCTTTCGCCCACTTTCACGCCCACGGCGGGCATGTGAATATTGAATCCAGCCCCTTGTATTGAATCCAGCCCCTTGAAACACCCGGAAAGAAAAATCGCAACAAAGGCGGCAACCCTCGCGCAAAACGCCCTTTTTCAAAATGCTTTTTTCAAATCGCCCCGTTTTCCCGCCCTGCTTCCAATAGTCCAATAGCGCCCGCCTTGAAAAAATCCTGAAACCCGCCTGCCATCAACAGCAAAAAAACCCGTCCGCCCATGAAAAAACGCCCTTTCACAGCCAGCGAAGCCGCCGTCTCCCGGCCAGGCGCGGCGCAGCGCGGCGCGGCGCTGCTGGCGGCCATGCTCACCGTCGCGCTGGTGGCCACGCTGGCCGCCGCCGCCATGTGGCAGCAATGGCGCGGCGTGGAAGTGGAAGCGGCCGAGCGCACGCGCGTGCAATCGGCCTGGCTGCTGGGCGGCGCGCTCGACTGGGGGCGGCTCATCCTGCGCGTGGACGACGACCGCCAGGCCGACCACCTGGGCGAGCCTTGGGCCGTGCCGCTGGCCGAAGCGCGCATCTCCACCTTCCTCACCGCAGGCGCCGACACCAGCGACCTGGGGCGCGATGCCTTTCTCTCCGGCGGCATAGCCGACTTGCAGGCCCGCATGAACGTGCTGCACCTGGTGCCCCAGGCCGGCGCCCCGCCGCAAGAAGCGCAGCAAAGCCGCCAGCGCTTCGAGCGCCTGTTTGCCCTGCTGGGCCTGCCCGCGCATGAGCTGGACGCCCTCGCCGAACACCTGAACAAAGCCGCCAGCGCCCTGGCCCAGCCCGCCCAGCAAGGCCAGGCCGCGCTGGCCGCGCCCATGCCCTTGCGCGCCGATCAGCTCGGCTGGCTGGGCGTGCCGCCCGCCACACTCGCGGCGCTGCTGCCGCACATCACCTTGCTGCCGCAGCGCACGCCCGTCAATCTGAACACCGCCAGCGCCGAAGTCATCCACGCCGTCACCGGCATCGACCTGGCCAGCGCCCAGCGCATGGCCGCCGCGCGCGCCGCCAGGCCGTTCAAAAGCATTGCCGACGCCGCCCAGGCCGCCGGCGGCGCACAGCAGCCAGTGCGCGAATGCCCCGCCCAGTGGTGCGACGTGCTCTCCAGCTTCTTTGAAGTGCAGGGCCGCCTGCGGCTGGATGACGTGGCCTTGCAGGAAACCGCCGCCGTGCAGCGCGGCCAGGGCCGCCATCCGCCCGTCACCGTCCTCTGGCGCCAGCGCCAGCCGCTGACCGGGCTGAAAGAAGACTGACCAGGCAAGGCATGGCCGGAACGCTGGCCGCTATTTTCGCTCCTTTATCCATAGCATGATGTCCTGGTGGAAACTGCGGGAACCGGTATTTTTGACCCCCTGAATCAGCTCCTCTTTTTGGTGCTTCCAGACGGGCGGCGCCTGCGATTCAGGCCCGGCTCTCATGCACCCGCCGCCCGGCCCGGCCTTGCCTGCGGCCACGTCCGCCAACCCTGGGGCCGTGTTGGCAGGCGGCGGCGCTTTATGCCGTTTGGCGCATAAGGCACTAACCAAAAAATCGTTCCCTTTGGCGCGGCGCGTGCCTACAGTGCGGGGCTTGTTTTTTCGCAAAACCGCTCGCGGCCAGGCCGTGGGCGGGCTTGCTTCCCACAAAGCCCACCATGTACGTCAAAACCGAATTCGATTTGCAACTCATCCGCCAGCGGGCGGCGCAGTTTCGCGATCAGCTCTCGCGCTGGCAGCGCGGGGAGCTGTCGGAAGACCAGTTCAAGCCGCTGCGGCTGCAAAACGGCTGGTATGTGCAGCGCTACGCGCCCATGCTGCGCGTGGCGGTGCCTTATGGCGAAATCAGCAGCGCGCAGATGCGGGTGCTGGCGCGGGTGGCGCGCGAGTTCGATCAGCCGGAGCCGGGCCTGTTTGCCGAGGCGCAGGCCCGGCAAGACGCCTTGCAGGCCCGCCAGCCGGGGCTGACGCTGGATGCGCCGCCGCTGCGCTACGGCTACGGCCACTTCACCACGCGCACCAACGTGCAATACAACTGGATTCCGCTGGCCAGGAGCGCCGATGTGATGGACTTGCTGGCCACCGTGGGGCTGCACGGCATTCAGACCAGCGGCAACTGCATCCGCAATATCTGCACCGACGCGCTGGCGGGCATTGCGCCCGATGAGCTGGCCGATCCGCGCCCCTTCGCCGAAATCTTGCGGCAGTGGAGCACGCTGCATCCCGAATTCGCTTTTCTGCCGCGCAAGTTCAAGGTGAGCCTGAACGGCGCGGCCGAAGACCGCGCGGCGCTGGGCTGGTACGACGTGGGCCTGCAACTGGTGAAAGACGATGCGGGCGCGCTGGGCTTCAAGGTGCGCGCTGGCGGCGGCATGGGGCGCACGCCGGTCATCAGCGCGGTGCTGCGCGAGTTTTTGCCCTGGGATCAGATCCTGAACTATCTGGAAGCCATCATCCGCGTCTACAACCGCTATGGCCGCCGCGACAACGTGTGGAAGGCGCGCATCAAGATACTGGTCAAGGCCGAAGGGCAGAGCTTCATTGACGCGGTGGAGGCCGAATACCGCGCCATCGTCGAGCACGACGGCGCGCCGCACACCATTCCGCAAGCCGAGCTGGAGCGCGTGTCCGCGTGCTTTGCGCCGCCCGCGCTGGCGGGTGAAGACGCGCCCGCCGTGGCGCCGCAGCAGCCGGTTGATGTGAATGCCCTGCCCTACCAGCGCTGGCTGGCGCGCAATGTGCAGGCCCACCGCGACCCGCGCCTGGCCGTGGTGCATCTTTCCTTCAAGCGCCTGGGCATGGCCCCGGGCGACGCCGACGCCGCCACGATGGACGCCGTGGCCGATCTGGCCGACCGTTTTTCGGCGGGCGAAGTGCGCCTCACGCACGAGCAAAACCTGCTGCTGCCCTGGGTGCGCCGCGCCGATCTGCCCGCTCTTTACGAAGCGGCGCGCGCGCTGCGGCTGGCGCAGCCCAACATCGGGCTGATTACCGACATGATTTCCTGCCCCGGCGGCGACTTCTGCGCCCTGGCCAATGCGCGCTCCATTCCCATTGCCGCCGCGCTCATGGCCCTGTATGAAGACATCGACGAGGCCGAAGACCTGGGGCCGATTGACCTGAACATGAGCGGCTGCATCAACTCCTGCGGCCACCACCACAGCGGCCACATCGGCATTCTGGGCGTGGACAAAGACGGCAAGGAGTGGTACCAGATTACCCTAGGCGGCAGCGACGGCTCGCACCTGTCGGGCCGCGAGGGGCCGGGCAAGATCATCGGCCCGGCCTTCTCCGCCGCCGAAGTGCCTGACGTGGTGCAGGCCATCCTGAACACCTACCGCGAACTGCGCGACGGCAAAGAGCACTTCATCGACACCGTGCGCCGCCTGGGCCATGACCCTTTCAAGGCCGCCGCCAACGCCGCCCGCCACGCGCGGCCCGAAGACAAGCCCGCCAAGCCTGCCGCCGCCCCCGCTGCGGCCCAGCCCGCCGCCGTGGCCTGAGCGAGCGGCCCGGCACAACAAAGAAAGCGCCGCGATGAAAGAAACCATCCGCATCGTTGCCCCCGCTGAAAGCGAAGCCCCGGCGGGCAGCGCCGCTGAAAACCCCGCAGAAAACACTGCTGAAAACGCCTCTGAAAGCGCTGCTTGCGCCAGCGCCGCGCCCGCGCCCGGCGTTTTGCAAATCGCCAACGACGCCGACGTGCTCGCGCTGGCCGCCGAAGGCGCTTTGCAGGGCGTCACCTGCATCGAGCTGAACTTTCCCAAATTCACCGATGGCCGCGCCTACAGCCAGGCCGTGCTGCTGCGCCGCCGCCTGGGCTTTACCGGCGAGCTGCGCGCCACGGGCGACGTGCTCATCGACCAGCTTTTGCTCATGCAGCGCAGCGGCTTTACCAGCGCCGTGCTGGCCGCAGGCGTGAACGCCGAAGCCGCCCCGCGCCAGTTCGTGGTGTTTGACGAGTTCTACCAGGGCGACGCGCAGCAGCCCCGCCCCCACTTCGCACGGGAGGCCGAATGAACCGCGCCGCCGCAACAGCCGCCCCGGCCATGCCCGGCGCCGAAGAGCTGGCCCGCGTGAGCGATGAGCTGGGCCATGACGCCCCCGCCCTCACCGCCTGGGCGCTGGGCCTGGGCCAGCGCCTGGGGCTGCGCGCCATCGTCACCACCAACTTCCGGCCCTTCGAGGCCGTCATCCTGCACATGGCCTGCCGCGTGCAGCCCGATGTGCCCGTGGTGTGGATGGACAGCGGCTACAACACCGCCGCCACCTACCAGTTCGCCGACGCGCTCACGCGCCAGCTGGGCCTGAATTTGCACGCCTACCTGCCGCGCCGCACCCGCGCCCACCGCGAAGCGCTGGAAGGCCCCGCCCCCGCGCTGGACGACCCCCGCCACGCCGCCTTCACCGAAGAAGTGAAGCTGGAGCCTTTTGCGCGCGCGCTGCGCGAAATGGCCCCCCGCATCTGGCTCACCGCCTTGCGCGCCAGCGACAGCGACGAGCGCGCCCGCATGCAGCCCGTCAGCCTCAACCCCGACGGCCTCATCAAAGTCGCCCCCCTGCTGCACTGGAGCGCCAAAGACCTGCACGCCTACTGCCAGACCCACGGCCTGCCCAACAACTTTGACTACTTCGACCCCACCAAAGCCGAAGAGCGCCGCGAATGCGGCCTGCACCTGGCGCACTGAATCCCGCACGGAACCCCGCGCGCCAAGTGCCCGCCGCCCGGCCTTCCCCCAACACCGCCACTCACGCCCCCACGCCCATGAACGCACCTGCCCGCCACCTCTCGGCCGCCCATCTGGACGCGCTGGAAGAAGAAACCATCTTCATCCTGCGCGAAGCCGCCGCCGCTTTTGACCGCCCGGCGCTGCTTTTTTCCGGCGGCAAAGACTCGCTCGTCATGCTGCGCTGCGCCGAAAAAGCCTTTGGCGCGGGCCGCATCCCCTACCCGCTGCTCATGATTGACACGGGCCACAACTTCCCCGAAGTCACCGCCCTGCGCGACAAGCGCGCCGCCGAACTGGGGGCCGAACTCATCGTGCGCAGTGTGGAGGACAGCATCGCGCGCGGCACCGTGCGCCTGGCCCGCCCCGACGAAAGCCGCAACGCCCACCAGTCCGTCACCCTGCTCGAAGCCATTGAAGAATTCCGCTTCGACGCCCTCATGGGCGGCGCGCGGCGCGACGAAGAAAAAGCCCGCGCCAAAGAGCGCATCTTCAGCCACCGCGACAGCTTCGGCCAATGGCAGCCCAAAGCCCAGCGGCCCGAACTCTGGACGCTGTTCAACACCCGCCTGGCCCCCGGCGAGCACTTCCGCGTCTTTCCCATCAGCAACTGGACGGAGCTGGACGTGTGGCAATACATCGGTCGCGAAAACATCGAGCTGCCCAGCCTCTACTACGCCCACGAGCGCGACGTCATCGAACGCCGGGGCCTGCTCGTGCCCGTCACGCCCCTGACGCCGCCCCGGCCGGGCGAAACCGTGCAAAAACGCAGCGTGCGCTTTCGCACCGTGGGCGACATCACCTGCACCTGCCCCGTGCCCAGCACCGCCGCCACGCCCGCCGACATCATTGTGGAAACCCTGGCCGCCAGCGTCAGCGAACGCGGCGCCACCCGCATGGACGACCAGACCAGCGACGCCAGCATGGAAAAGCGCAAGCGCGACGGCTACTTCTGAACCGCCCCGCGCCCCACCCCGGCCAGCCCCACCCTTTCACCATCAAAAAAGATAGCGCACCGCGCCCATTCCACGGGGACTTCAGGCCGATTCGCCCCTGAAAACCCCAGCCGACTCCCAGCCGCACAACCGCCCGCCCATGCCCACCATCACCCTCATGCGCCATGGCCTGCCCGATGCGCCCGCAGGCAAATGGCTGACGGCGCACGGCTTTGCCGACTGGGTGCGCCGCTACGACGCCGCGCCCGTCACCCCCGCCTGCCCGCCGCCTGCCGCTGTGCTCGAGCAGGCGCGCCCGTGCGGCGCCGTGGTTTGCAGCGATCTGCCCCGCAGCCTCTCATCAGCCGCCTTGCTGGGCGTGCGCCCCGCGCAAGCCGCAGCCTTGCTGCGCGAAGCCGCTTTGCCCACGCCCGCCGCGCGCTGGCCCCTGCTGCGCCTGCCCGCCAGCGCCTGGGCAGCGCTGGCCCGGCTGGCATGGCTGGCAGGCATCGCTTGCGGCCGCGAATCGCTCGCGCAAGCCCGCCTGCGCGCCGCGCAAGCCGCCCTCTGGCTGGCCGCGCTGGCGGCGCGGCATGGCTCCGTGCTTTTGGTGGGGCATGGCGTTTTCAACCGCCTGCTGGCCCATCAGCTCCAGCGCCAGGGCTGGCAGCGCCAAGGCGCCCATGCGCGCAGGCACTGGTCTTTCTGCGTGCTGCGCCATGACAGCCCCGCCCCCTGCGCTGCCCAAAGCCAAGGCGTGACCGTCTCTCCAGCCTGACCCGTTCCAGCCCGCCAGCGCCACCGCTTTTCATCCACCCCTCACACCCTTTGCAGCCATGACTTCTCCCGCATCCGCCCCCGCCGCACCCACGCCCGCTGACGCCAGCGCCACCCGCCCCGCCCTGCGCTTTATCACCTGCGGCAGCGTGGACGACGGCAAAAGCACCCTCATTGGCCGCCTGCTGCTGGACAGCCGCGCCGTGCTGCAAGACCACCTGGCCGGCGTCACCCGCAGCGGCCAGACCGACCTGGCCTTGCTCACCGACGGCCTGCAAGCCGAGCGCGAGCAAGGCATCACCATCGACGTGGCCTGGCGCTACTTCGCCACCGAAGCGCGCAAATTCATCATCGGCGACGCCCCCGGCCACGAGCAATACACGCGCAACATGGTCACCGCCGCCAGCCAGGCCGACGCCGCCGTGGTGCTGGTAGACGCCACCAAAATCGACTGGCAAAGCCCCCTGCCCGCGCTGCTGCCGCAAACGCGCCGCCACGCCCTGCTCGCGCACCTGCTGCGCGTGCCCTCCATCGTCTTTGCCATCAACAAGCTCGACGCCGTGGCGCAACCGGCCGCCGCCTTTGCCCACATCCGCGATGCGCTGCAAGCCTTCGCGCAAGAAGCGGGCATACAGCCCGCCGCCATCGTGCCCATCTCCGCCCTCATGGGCTGGAACGTGGCCGCCCCCAACCCTGACGAGTCCGGCTGGTGCGGCTACCAAGGCCCCGCGCTGCTGCCGCTGCTTGAAAAACTGCCCGCCACGCCCAGCGAAAGCGCCCTGCCCCTGGCCTTTCCCGTGCAATGGGTGGAAAAAAACGCCTCCTCCAGCGACACCCGCCAGGGCCGCCGCATCTTCTGGGGCCGCGTGGCCGCCGGACAAGCCCGCGCGGGCGAAGCCGTCCAACTGCTGCCCAGCGGCCACACGGCCCGCATCGCCCAGGTGCTGGACCACACGCGCCAGCCGCAGCCCGGCGTCAACGCCGGACACAGCGCCGGCCTCGTGCTCGACCGCGAACTCGACCTCTCGCGCGGCGACTGGATCACCGCCGCCGCCCAGCCCGCCAGCGGCAGCCAAGCCGGTGAAGCCGGCGAATTCGACGAATTCGACACCCCCGCCGCCCAGCCCGCCTGGCCCGTCACACGCGAGCTGCAAGCCACCCTCTGCTGGCTTGACGACGAGCCGCTCACCCCGGGGCGCGTTTACTGGGCGCTGCACGGCCACCGCTGGCTCAAGGCCAAAGCCCGCCGCGTGCTCCACCGGCTGGACATCCACACCCTCCAGCCCCAAAACGCCGACCGCCTGGAAGCCAACGCCATCGGCCAAGTCGAGCTGGCCTTGCAAGAAGCCATCCCCGCCGCGCCCTTTGCCACCAGCCGCGCGCTGGGCGCGCTCATCCTTGTGGACGCCGCCACACACCGCACCGCCGCCGCCGCGCTGGCCAGCTGAATGGCATGCGAAGCGAACGGAAAGCCGCTTCAGCAAAGCCTGATTTCGCTCCTTGTTTCATAGCATGACGTCCTAGTGGAAAGAGCGCGAAAGCTGTTTTCAGCCCCTTGAATTCGCTCCTCTTTTTTGGGCTGCCCATGCCGCCAGCCCCGCAGGCGCGGGCAGCGCAAGCCTGCCTGCCGCGCCTTCTCTGCGCCGCCAGGCCCTTCATGGCGGCCCGCGCCCATGATGCAAATGACGACGCAATAACGTCCATTTCTGGCGTCTTTTTATCCATGAGATGAGCCGCCGCGCAAATCCGTCCGCCCATCGCCCCGCCGCTTGCGCCGGCCCCCGCGCCGCAGCCCGACGGCAGCGCCCCGCCACCCGCGCCCGCCGCGCCAGCGCAAGCGCCAACGCCATCGGCCACGCTGTCGCAACTGCCCCTGCCGCCCCAGCTCGCCCTGCAACTGCAAAGGCATGAGCAGCCGCCTGAGCAGCGCAAGTACACATCCGACTGCGACCATGACTGCGACCATGACTGCGGCCTCTGCGATCCCGGCAGCTCCCGCCACGAACGATGCGAACTGCAATGGGGAGATCCCGCCCACTGGGTACGCAGGCCCGATGGCAGCCGCGTCTGGGTCACGCCGCCCATCCCCCTGGTGCCCATAGGCCCCAACCCCGGCAAACCTCCCTCGCCCGGAAACAGCAACGACGGCATGCCCGGCGGCAGGTTTGAAGATCTGGACCCCGTCGTCATCGAAGACAGCCGCGACCCCCCGCCGTCCCGCCCCTCCCTGCCCCTGCCTTTCGACGCCTTCCCGCCAGACCACGGCGGCGGCGCTGGCGGCGGCCCCGCCCCCGAAGGCCCTGCGCCCGCAAGCCCCGCCCAGCCCGCCCCCATTGAAACCGCGCCCCCCCGCCCCGCCAGCAGGCAGCCCGCCGCCTCCGTTCGCTGGCCGCGTCATCAGCGAAGACAGCGGCGGCGGCCCCATCCAGCGCGACAACAGGGACCACTCCCAGCCCGACTCATTCATCCCCGAACACCTGCGCGACATTCACCGCCAGGTCGTGCGCGAGCTGATCGCCGAGCAGGCCCGCGAAGACTCCCTGCCCGACAGCGGCGACTTCATCCCCACCGGCGGCAGCGCTCCGCGCGCACCGCGCGGAATGCGCGCGGTTTCGCCCGTCGTCAATCAGGGCTGGGATGCCGCGCTGAATCTGGCAGCAGGCCCGATTGGCTTTCTGGGCGAGCTTCCGGCCCCGTACAACGATTTGGCCCGGATGAGGCAAATCAACGATCGAGCCAACGCCAAGCGCCAGATTGATTACATGCGCCAGCGCATGCGCGAGGCGGGCATGACCAACGTCTCCAACGAATACCAGATGGCCTGGGTGAACGGCGGCAACCTCGTGCGCGACTATCAGGCTACCGCGCAACGCCTGCAAAGCGACTACAACGCCTTCCTGCAAGACCGGCGCTTGCGCGCAACCTGGGGCGAAAACTACCGCAATATTCGCATTGGCAATCAGAATATGACTCCAATGCAATTTGAGAGATGGGTGAGCAATCTGCAACAAAGAACAGTCAATGAAGCTTATGAAGAAGCCTTGGATTTGGCAAGTCGAAACCAGCTAATCCGCTCACATGGAGTAAGCCTCAATACGGCCATAGGTAATTATATAGATGGCGCAGTACGTAGCAGATTGCGCGAGGAATTCAGCAACATGGGCATTGATGAAAATCAGCAATCGCGGATTGCCGCCGTAAATCGACATTTAATTACGCCTGATTCTGATAAATATGGCATTCCAGATCTACGTCTGGGCAATAATCTTTATTTAGACAGTACGCTGGCCTTCAAAAGCCCCAACACCCTACAGATTAGAAGATGGCATTCCATACGCGAAGGTCACTATATGATTATTCGCCCCGACGCGCTAGGAGGTTCATATGCCATCCCGGCACGAAATATCAATAAAGTTCCTCTTCCTCCCAAAGGGTTTATGCCATGACTTTGAATGAATCACTTAGCTATCTTGCCGACGCACTGGTCGGTATTACGCTAAGAAAGGATCCGCACGCCTTCCGCATGGCATATAAGTCAAGGAAGGCCCGAATATTGGAATACTGGGCTGAGGCCAAACCAAAGCTCAGGCGCGACGTGGACCGCATCGCGCCCATCGATGCCCTGATGGATGAGATGTTTTACGCCTTTGAATCCGGAAACCAAGACAAGGGCGTTCTCATTGCAATGGCCTTGTGGGGCTGCGGCCATATCAAGAAATTACGCTAGCCAGCCGCGCCCCTTCTCAAATGCCGTCTTTGGTTTGCTATATAACCAGTGGCGGCATTTTTTCCAGTTCATTGATATTTTTAGCAACCTCACCATGTCTCTCAAAGAAACCCTCGCCGATTTCTCCACTGAAGTCGCCTTTTGCGCCATGTTCGCGCATGACCGCTACCTGATGCCAATGAGCTACGAACAAAACAAGGCAAACCTGCTGCGCTACTGGTCCGAAGCCAAAGGCCAGCTCAAGCGCGATGCCGCCCTCATTCCCGCCATCGACGCCCAGATTGAAGAAATGTTCGCCGCCTTCGATTCAGGCGACCGCAAAAAAGGCGTCGATACCGCCATGGCCCTGTGGAACAGGAATATCAAGCAGATGGAATAAGCCGTTCCCTCCCAAAAAGTTCAGGGTCATGACTTTGCGGGGCATCAAGAAATAGCGTCAGGTCACCAGCTTGCTGTATTTAGAATGCCGCTTTTAATTCCGGACGGGTTGTTTCTTGAAAAATGGGCTGCGCAGAGAGCTTGTTCAAATTCGGAGAATGGGTGAAAAGCGTGGACTCGGGCGGCCTGCGGTTTCTTCCAGCCAGGCTCTGCGCAGGTTTCAATAGCAAATGGCGATGGTTTCATGAATTACTGGGTTCTTTCAGCGGGCGTGGTTCAGCTTGTTTTAGGCGGCATTCATTTTTTCGCGGGCGGCGCGGAGTTTCGGCGGCTTCGCCCCGGCCCGGCGCGGGCGGATGCGGGCAAGGCTTTTGATTACTGGCTGACGGGGCATGGCGTGTTTCACATGGTCAGCGCCGATTTGCTGCTGGGCGCGGTTTTCTGCCTGCTGATGGGAGCGAAAGTCATGGGCTTTCATTTCTGGCTGATTTTGTTCATCGCCCTGCTGCATGCGTTTTACGCGCTTTTTTGGCTGGGAACGCTTTTTTCTCGCGCGCTGGCTGGGCGGATTATTTCCAGGCGCAGCCCCAATGGCTGGCTTTTCTGCTGGTTTGCGCCCTGCTGCTGGCAGGGGCGTGGATGAACGGATAGCGCCTATTCGCCCGCCCGCCAGCCGCGCCGCCGCGCCGCCGCGCCTTGTTTTGCCCTGGCGCAAGAAGGCAGCCGTCGCCCCCGCCAGATAATGGCGGCAGGAGAAACGGGCGATGCGATCTGAAGGAACGGGGCCGCTGGCCAAGGCGGCGGGGCTGCTGGCGGTGGGCGCGGTGGTTGCGGCGGCCTGGCTGGCGGGGCGCAGCGCGTGGGCGGCGCAGGCGGGGTTCAGCCTGCTGACGCTGGCCATCGTCATCGGCATGCTGGCGGGCAACACGGTTTATCCGCGCGTGGCGGTGCGCTGCCATGCGGGCATGCTGTTTTGCAAGGGGCCGTTGCTGCGGCTGGGGATCATGCTGTATGGCTTCCGGCTGACGCTGGGGCAGGTGCTGGATGTGGGGCTGGCCAGTTTCGCGGCGGATGCGCTGATGCTCGCTTCCACTTTTTTGCTGACTTGCTGGCTGGGCCTGCGCTGGCTGAAGATGGAGCGGCAGACGGTGCTGCTGATGGGCGCGGGCAGCAGCATTTGCGGCGCGGCGGCGGTGATTGCCACGGCGCCGGTGCTGCGCGCAGGCGCTGACCGCGTGGCGGTGGCGGTGGCGACGGTGGTGATTTACGGCACGGCGGGCATTTTTCTGTATCCGCAGATGCACGCCTGGCACTGGTGGCCGCTGTCGGACGGGCAGTTTGGCGTGTACATCGGCTCCAGCGTGCACGAGGTGGCGCAGGTGGTGGCGGCGGGCAAGGCCATCAATGCGGCGGTGGCCGATATTGCGGTGACGACCAAGATGATCCGCGTGATGATGCTGGCGCCTTTTTTGCTGCTGCTGTCGCTGTGGCTGGGGCGGCGCGGCGCGCCTGCGCCGCAAGGGCAAACGGGCCAGGGCGAAAAGGAGGGGGAAGGCCGCATCGTCATTCCCTGGTTTGCCTTCGTTTTCATTGGCGTGATGCTGTTCAATTCGCTGAACCTGCTGCCTGCCGCCTGGGTGGCGGCGCTGGTGCAGGCCGATACCTGGCTGCTGGCCATGGCGATGGCGGCGCTGGGGCTTTCCACGCATTTTTCCGCCATACGGCAAGCGGGAATCAAGCCTTTGCTGCTGGGGCTGCTGGTTTTCGCGTGGCTGGTGGGCGTGGGCGGCCTCGTGCAGGTGCTGCTGGCCGCCTGATTTTTTCCTTTTTGCAAAGGAGCTGACGCATGACGCCGCAATCACTGGATGAAGACTTCGGGCGCTTTCTGGCCTTGTTTGGCTCGCCCGTGCACGCCCAGCCAATGCCGGAGGCGGCTTTTGACGCCTGCGCGGGCCTGCTGCCCCGGCAGCTTTTCACTTACTGGCGCGAGGTGGGCGTTTGCGGTTTTGGCGATGGCCTGATGTGGATGACCAATCCGCAGGAGTTCGAGTCGCTGCTGGCGCGCTGGCTGCAAGGCACGCTGCTGCGCCAGCGGCGTGATCTGGCCGTCATTGCCCGCACGGCCTTTGGCGAGCTGCTGGTTTGGGCCAGCGGCAAGGGGCAGGTGGCGCTCATCAGCCCGCTGGAGGGCATCGTCTTTCACTACGCCAGCGCCGACCGCGCCCCCGCACAGGCCCCCGGCGCGGAGGCCGATGCGCAGATGCGCCGCTTCTGGGGCGGGCTGCGCCCCGAAACCTTCGAGCAGGAAGATGACGCGCAGCGCCCCCTGTTCGCCCGCCTGGCGTACCGGCTTGGCCCCTTGCAGGCGGAGGAGATGTATGGCTTCAGGCTCCACCCCAGCCTGGGCGGCTCGCGCAGCATTGCCAACATGGCCCGCGTGCCGCTGCTGGCCCAGCACGATCTGGCCCTGGAGCGCGGCGCGCCGCGCTTTGTGGCGCTGTGAGGCGGGGAAACCCGCGCGCGGCAGAGGGCAGGCTGGGGCGGGCAGGCTTGAATGTTGAATACCCGGCCTTATTTCGCTCCTTTATCCATAGCATGATGTCCTAGTGGATATTGCGCGGGGCGGTATTTCGGCCCTTTTTATTCGCTCCTTTTTCTGATGTTTTTGCGCAGAGGCGCTGGAGCGGCGCTCATGGCTTTTGATGCTGGCGGACCGTCATGCCTGGGGAAACAGGGCGTCGAAATGCTGCGTCCGGCTGGCCAGGCGCAGCGGCTTGCCGGTGGCCGGGTGCGTCAGTTGCAGGGCGCTGGCGTGCAGCAGCAGGCGCGGAGCCAGCGCCTGCGCGGCGGGCGGGGCGTAGAGCGCGTCGCCCGCAATCGGCAGGCCGATGGCAGCCAGGTGCACGCGCAGCTGGTGGGAACGGCCCGTGATGGGCCGCAGCGCCACGCGCGCCGTGCCGGGCAGCGGGCCGCCGCCTGCGGGGCGCCAGAGGGTGAGGCTGGGTTTGCCGTGGACATGATCAACCTTGCTGCGCGGGCGGCGCGGCCAGTCGGGCAGCAGGGGCAGGCCGATGGCGGCCCATCCGGGCGGGGCGGAAACGGCTGACAAAGTGGCAGACAGGGCGGCAGACAAGGCGGCAGTTTCGTCTTCTTCCGCCTCCTGCTCTTGCAGCCATTCATCCGCCCATTCATCCGCCTCGTCCGCCTCAGGCTGGCTGGCGGTGAAAGCGGCGGCAAAAGCGGCAGCCACGGCGGCGGCGCTGGCGCCAACCACGGCTTCGTAGCGCTTGCGCACGCGGCGCTGCGCAAAGGCTTCGCCCAGCAGGCGCTGCACGCGCGGGCTGCGGGCCATGAGGATGAGACCGCTGGTGGCTTCGTCTAGCCGGTGGACGATGAGCGCCCCGGGCCAGACGGCCTGCACGCGGGCGCTGAGGCAATCGGCCTTGTCCGGCCCCCGGCCCGGCACGGCCAGCAAGCCGGCGGGCTTGTCAAAGGCCAGCAGGTGTTCATCGGCGTAAACGGGCGCGGGCGGCGGCGGCAAAAGCATGTTCAGAGCCTGTTCAAAGCCGGTTCAAAGCCGGTTCATAGGGGGCAGGCTGCGCTTCCGGTTTCACCACGGAGCAGGAGCCAATTCAGGGGCCAGAAAACGCCTTTGCGCCTTTGCCGCACGGTTTGACGGGCTTGGCCGCTATCAGGAGCGTGGCCTTGCGCTGGCCGTTCGCAGTTTTTCCCGCCCGCCGCTTCAGTCTGCCTCGTCGCCAAAGCTCACGCCGATTTCGCGGGCGGTGATGACCAGCGGGTGATTCGGCGGCACGCAGCGGGTGCGGTCGGCCACTTCCGACAGGGCGATGTCGCCCAGCGCGCTGCCGGGCGTGTCGCTGGCGAGCGTGACCATGCGGTTGAAGCGCCCTTGCAGCACCAGGCTGGCGGCCTGGTGGCCGAATTGGGTGGCCAGGATGCGGTCATACGGCGTGGGCGGGCCGCCGCGCTGCACGTGGCCCAAAACGGTGGCGCGCACTTCGCTTTTGAGGTGCGGCTCCAGCAGGGCGCGCAGGGTGTGGGCCACGCCGCCCAGGCGCACGGGGTCGGGGCTGCCCTGGATGACGCGCTCGATGGTGAGCGCGCCGCCCGCCGGCTTGGCGCCTTCGGCGATGCAGATGACGGTGTGCGCGCGGCAGCGCTCGCGCCGCTGGCACAGGCGCACGAGGGCGGCGGGGTTGAAGTCGATTTCGGGCAGCAAGATGGCATCGGCCGCGCCGGCGATGCCCGCTTCCAGCGCAATCCAGCCTGCGTAGCGGCCCATCGTCTCCACAATCATCACGCGGCCGTGGCTCTGGCCGGTGGTTTGCACCTGCTCCAGCGCGCGGGTGGCGGTGGCCACGGCGGTGTCAAAGCCAAAGCTCCGAGCGCAGCCTTCAATGTCGTTGTCGATGGTTTTGGGCACGCCCACGAATTTCAGCCCGTGCGCGGCCAGCCCGTTGGCAATGGTCATGGTGCCGTTGCCGCCGATGGCGACGATGGCATCCAGCCCCAGCGCGCGCGCCGTGGCGCAGGCGTGTGCGGCGCTGGCGGGCGAGGCCAGCGGATCGGCCCGGTTGCTGGTGCCCAAAATGGTGCCGCCCGAAAAGAGGATGCCGCTGACGGCTGCCCAATCCAGCGCCCGGGTGTGCCCTTCCATCAGGCCCGCAAAGCCGTCGGCGATGCCGATGACTTCAGCCCGTCCGTGGCGCAGCAGGGATTTGGCGGTGGCGCGGATGACGGCGTTCAGCCCGGGGCAGTCGCCGCCGCCAGTGAGGATGCCGACTTTCATGACTTGGCTCCAGAAACAAAAAATGCCCGCCAAAGCGGGCAGCAAGGTTGGAAAGAAATCAGGCGGAGCACGGCAGGCAAGGCTGCCAGGAAGCAAAAAGAAGAGCAGATCGCAAGGAGCAAGAAAAGCTTCTTTCCGATTGTCTGGCCCGCCCTTGGCGCAAGGCAAGGCCCGTCAGAGCGTGAGGCCCTTCAGATAACGGCGAAAGCCCTCGCCCATCTTCGGGTGTTGCAGGGCCAGCTCCACGGTGGCCTGCAAAAAGCCTTCCTTGCTGCCGCAGTCGTAGCGCGCGCCTTCGTATTGGTAGGCATACACGCGCTCGCTTTGCATGAGGCGGGCAATGGCGTCGGTGAGCTGGATTTCGCCGCCCACGCCGCGCGGCTGCTTGCGGATTTCGTCAAAGATGCGCGGGGTGAGGATGTAGCGGCCCGCCACGCCCATGCGCGAGGGCGCCTCTTCGGGGCTGGGCTTTTCCACGATGCGGTCAATGGCCAGCAGGCGCTCGCCCGCCGGCTGCCCGGCCACGATGCCGTAGCGGCGCACCTGCTCGGGCGGCACTTCCTGCACCGCCAGCAGGCAGCGGCCCAGCCGGGTGAAGGCTTGCGTCATTTGCGCCAGCACGGGCGCGCCGCCGGGCGGCCCCACCATCAGGTCATCGGCCAGCAGCACGGCGAAAGGATGGTTGCCCACGATGTGCGCCGCGCACAGCACGGCGTGCCCCAGGCCCAGCGAGCGCGGCTGGCGCACGTAGCTGCACAGCATGCCTTCGGGCTGCACGGCGCGCACCAGCGCCAGCAGCTCGGCCTTGCCCGCCGCTTCCAGCTCGCTTTCCAGCTCGTAGGCGGTGTCGAAGTGGTCTTCAATGGCGCGCTTGCTGCGGCCCGTGACAAACACCATGTGCCGCACGCCCGCAGCCCAGGCCTCTTCCACGGCGTACTGGATCAGGGGCTTGTCCACGATGGGCAGCATTTCCTTGGGGCTGGCCTTGGTGGCCGGCAGAAAGCGCGTGCCCAGGCCGGCAACAGGGAAAACGGCGGTTTGCACAGTAGAAAAAGGCATGAGTAAAAGCGCGTGCGTGGAAAAATCGTGAATGATAAAGTTACAGTCTTCAACACAGGGACGTAACCAGACGGAAAAAGGCAAGGAGCCAAAACATGGAGATTTTGCTGCTGGATGAATTGGCGCCCGATGCGCAGCTGTGGCTATCTGACAGGCACCAGGTCAGCTACCAGCCCATGCTCGCGCACGACCGCGCCGAGCTGCACCGGCGGCTGTACAAAACGCGCGCCCTTTTCGTCACGCCCGAAGTGCGGGTGGATAGCGCGCTGCTGGACTTCGCGCCCTGCCTGGCCGTGGTGGCCTGCCTGCACGGCGACACCGAAAACATAGACGACGAAGCCTGCCGCCGCCGCCGCGTGCGCGTGCTGCGCGCCATCAACGCCAACGTGCGCGCCAACGCCGAATTCCAGCTGGGCAACCTGATGATGATGATGCGCAATGGCGCGCCCCAGCCCGTCATGCCCCTGGACGGCGTGCCCCTGCGGGGCCGCGAAATCAATGACAGCGTCATCGGCCTGCTGGGCATGACGCCCACCGCGCACCTGCTGGCCACCTTGCTCACCGCCCTGGGCGCGCGCGTGATCGGCTTTGACCCTGCCTTGCACCGCACGGCCGATTTGTGGCAGCGCCTGGGCGTGCAGCCCGTCACATTCACCGAGCTGCTGGCCACCGCCGACGCGGTGGCCGTGCAAATGGCCTTTGCCTCGCGCCATCGCGGCATGGTCAGCGAAAGCGCCCTGGCCGTCTGCCGCACCGGCCAGTTCTGGACCAGCATCAGCGCGCCCGCCCTGTTCGATTTGCCCGCGCTGGCCCAGGCCCTGCGCAGCAACCACCTGGGCGCCTGCGTGCTGGACCTGAGCGAACCCGATCAAATCGCCGCTGATTCCCCTTTGCGCAACGTGCCGCGCCTGCGCATCACCCCCAACATGGCCTGCGCCACGCAAGAAGCCCTGCTGCGCGCCAGCTGGTACCTGGCCGACCGCACGCACGAGCTGCTGCAACTGTCAGACACCCAGCGCGTGGCGCTGGAAAGCGCGCCCATGCCGCTGTGAGCGCGCGGCAGGTCCGTTCATGGCCTGGCTTCAGTTGCGGAGCTGGATGTGCAGGCGCTGTTTCGCTCCTTCATTCATAGCATGATGTCCCGGTGGATACTGCGCAGAAGCCGTTTTCATGCCCATGGATTTGCTCCTGTTTCTGATGCAGGCGAGGGTGGCTGGAGGGGCCAGGGGCGCAGTCAGGCCGCTGCGGGGCTGGCTTCGGCTTCCCACAGGCCGCTCATCCATGCGCCCACGCGTTCCACGCTGGCCTGGCTGCGGGGCAGCGAGGGCGAGAGGCAGCCACGGGCGATGACGTGCAGGCGGTTGCACAGGGCAAGCAGCTCGTCCAGCTCTTCGCTGAACACGAGCACGGCGCAGCCGCTGGCGGCCAGCGTCAGCAGGGCGTCGTGAATTTGCGCGGCCGCGCCCACGTCCACGCCCCAGGTGGGCTGGGCGGCGATGAAGAGCCGGGGGCGGGCGTCCATTTCGCGGCCCATGATGAACTTTTGCAGGTTGCCGCCCGAGAGGGCGCGCGCGGGCGTGTGCGGGCTGGCGGCCTTGACGCCAAAGCGGTTCATGATGGCTTGCGCCTGCGCCGTCAGCTGGCCCATGCGCAGCCAGCCCAGCGGGCCGGCGGCTTCGCGGCGGGTGAGCAGCAGGTTGTGCGCCAGGCCCAGCTCGGGCACGGCGCCGCGCCCCAGCCGCTCTTCGGGCACGAAGTGCAGGCCCAGCGCGCGGCGCTTGCCAGGCGCCAGATGCCCGGCGGGCTGGTCCGCAATGCGGATGGCCGCCTGCGGCGCGCGCGTGTCTTCGCCGGAAAGAGCGGCCAGCAGCTCGCTTTGCCCGTTGCCGGAAATGCCGGCGATGCCGACGACTTCGCCCGCATGCACGTCCAGCGAGATGTCTTGCAGATCAACGCCAAAGGCCGCTGCGGCGGGCAGCGACAGGCCGCGCACTTGCAGCACGGGCTGGCCAATGGCGTGCGGGCGCTGCTCCAGCGCGGGCGGCTCGGCGCCAATCATCATGCGGCTCAGTGAGGCGTTGCTTTCCTGCCGGGGGTCGCACACGCCCGCCACTTTGCCGCCGCGCATGACGGTGCAGGCGCTGCACAGTGCGCGGATTTCGTGCAGCTTGTGGCTGATGTAGAGGATGCTGCACCCTTGCGCGGCCAGCTGGCGCAGCGTGGCAAAGAGCTTTTCAACGGCCTGCGGGGTGAGCACGGAAGTGGGTTCGTCCAGGATGAGCAGGCGCGGGCTGGCCAGCAGGGCGCGGATGATTTCCACGCGCTGCATTTCGCCCACGCTGAGCGAGTGCACGGGGCGGCGCGCGTCAAGCGGCAGGCCGTAGGCGGCGGCCACTTCGCCAATGCGGCGCTGCACTTGCGCCAGCGGCATGGCTTTGTCCAGCCCCAGCCACACGTTTTCGGCCACGGTGAGCGAGTCAAACAGGCTGAAGTGCTGAAACACCATGGCCACGCCCAGCTGGCGCGCCTGCTGCGGGCTGTGAATGCGCACGCGCTGGCCGTCAAAGCGCATTTCGCCCGCATCGGGCTGGACGGCGCCATAGATGATCTTCATCAGCGTGCTTTTGCCCGCGCCGTTTTCACCCAGCACGGCATGAATTTCGCCCGGCTGCACGGTGAGCGAGACGCGGTCATTGGCCAGAACGCCGGGGTATTGCTTGGTAATGCCTTGCAGCTCAAGGCGCGCAGGGGTGGTCATGAAAGCGAACGGTGGGCAGGAAAAGAGCGGGGCCAGGCGGATTGAAGCGGGCGGAAGCAAAGCGGGCCGGAGCCAGAAACGAAACGCCCGCCGCGCAAAGGCGGCGGGCGGCTGGGCACATCAAAAAAAGGAGCGAATTCAGAAAGCTGAAAAGGGGCCTTGCGCTTATTTGGCGGGGAGGTCTTGCTATTGATTAAGGAGCGAAAAACGCCTTCTTGCCCGCCTCCCGCGCCTTGCAACCCGGCGAGGACTTGCAACACCGCAAAACGCCGGGGCTGCGCCCAAGTCCGCGCTTTCCGCACCCACGGTCACTGAACCGGTTCTCAGGGCTTGGCCCCTGTGGGAAAGTGGTGCGGCCAGGGCGCATGAGGCGCCAGCGTGGTCTTGGGAGCCGGCCGGGCGGCTTTCTTGGCGCTGCCAGCCTTGGAGCGGGACGCAGGTTTCTTGGCTGCCGGCTTGGCGGCCAGAGCGGCGGCCTGGGCTTCGGACGCAGGCTGGGCCGCCGCTGCGGGCTTGGCAGGAGCGGCTTTCTTTGCGGGCTTTTCCGCTTCAGCGGCCGCGCTGGCGGCGGGCTTGGCCGTTGCGGGCTTGGCCGTTGCGGGCTTGGCCGTTGCGGGCTTGGCCGTTGTTTTGGCAGCTGTTTTCACAGCGGGTTTTTCAGCCGTTTTCACGCCGGATTCCGCCGCCGGGGCCTTGGGCGCAGCTTCTTTCTTGGCCGCAGCGGCTTTGGCAGCGGGCTTTTCCGCCTTGGCGGCGGCGCTGGCGACACTCTTTTTTGCGACGGGAGCCTTGGGCGCTGCTACGGCTTTGGAGGCGGACGCTGGCGCATCGGCGGCCTCGGCCTTGGCGGCCGGTTTTTTGGATGGTGTTTTGGCGGTTGCCATGATGTTCTCCTGAATCTGGCTGATCTGGCGGAAGTAGAGATGCCACGCCTGCCAAAGCAGGTGCTGCGTGCGCAGGGCGCGCAAGACGCTCCGCATGAAGCGCTGCGCCGCGTCAGGCAAGGCAAGCGGGGCGTAAGGGGAAATGGGCAGCGGCGCAAAAGCCGGAAAGCTGAACTGCAAAACCGCCTTGGGCAAAGCGCCCGTCCAGGCCCCGGCAAAAGCGGAATCCATGCGCTTGCCGCGCTGCACGACGGCAGGAGGGAAATAAAGGCGCAGTGCGTGTGTCATGCGTAGCCCTTGGCAGAACTGGGCGCGCGCCGGAGAAGCGAAAGGCGGCTTGCGGCGTGGCGAAACGGAAAAAGGCCGAAACGGAAAAAGGCCCCGATTATGTGAGCAAGCTTTTCAATTGGGAAGCGCCTGCAAGCGGACAGGGCGCGCGCAATTCACCATCGGCGCCGGCCCCGTCAATTCGGGTGGCAAGAAAAGCGGTTCAGCAGCGCGCGCCGCCCGGGCAGTGCTGAATCTCGATGGTGCTGTGCGCCACTTCTTCGTGAATGGCGATGCGCTGGCGCAAGGCGTCGGCGGTGAGCGCACGGTCGTGCGTGACCACTGTCAGCGCGCAGGCGTAAACGTCTTTGGACACGCGCCACACGTGCAAGTCGCTCACGCGGGTGCAGCCCGCGTCGGGCGGGTTTTCAATGGCTTCGCGGATTTCGGCCACCACGGGCGCGTCCATCTCGCGGTCGAGCAGCACCTTGCCCGTTTCCACTATCAGACCCTTGGCCCACACGCCCACCAGCACCGCGCCCACGATGCCCATCACGGGGTCCATCCAGGCCCAGCCCCAGGCCCAGCCGCAGGCCAGCGCGGCAATGGCGAGCACCGACGTGGCCGCATCGGCTATCACGTGGATGTAGGCGGCCTTCAGGTTCAGGTCTTCATGGCCGTGATCGTGCGAATGGCCGTGATCGTGATCGTGCCCGTGCGCGTGTGAATGTGAATGGCCGTGCCCGTGCGAATGGCCGTGCCCGTGATCGTGCGCGCCGCCCAGAATAAAGGCGCTGGCCACGTTCACCGCCAGCCCCAGCAGCGCCACGGCGATGGCCTCCGCGTAGCGGATAGGCTGCGGCGCCAGCAGCCGCTCCAGCGAGCCGGCCACCATCAGCGCCGCCACGCCCGCCAGCAAGATGGCGCTGGCAAAGCCCGCCAGCACTTCAATCTTCCAGGTGCCGAAGGCAAAGCGCGTGTCTTTGGCCAGCCGTCGCGCGGCCGCGTAGGCAAAGGCCGACAGGCCAATGGCCAGCACGTGCGAACTCATGTGCCAGCCATCGGCCAGCAGCGCCATCGAGCCAGTCCACCAGCCCGCGCCGATTTCCAGCAGCATGGCCGCCACCGTCAGCGCCAGCACCAGGCGCGTGCCGCGCTCGGCTTTTTTCTGCTCCTGGCCGTGTGGGTTGAAGTCGTGCGTATGCGTCCAGCGCGAGAGGTCTTCGGTGTGCATGTTGCGAAACCCTTGCAAATGAAAGCCGCCGATTCTCATGGCTGCCGCCCCGGCCCGGCGGCCAAAGGCGACACGTCAGCAGGGGCATGTGCGCCGGGAACCTGTTCCATGCCGGGTTCCCGCAGTCAGGCGATGGTCAGCGCCACCTCGCCCACGCCCTCGATGCCGCCGGCCAGCGCGTCGCCCGCGCGCACCGCGCCCACGCCCTCGGGCGTGCCGGTGTAGATCAGGTCGCCCGGCTGCAAGCGGTAGTACTGCGAGAGATTGGCAATCACCTCGGGCACGCTCCAGATCATCTCGGCCAGATCGCCCTGCTGGCGCAGCTGGCCGTTCACGCTCAGATGAATGCGCCCCGCTTGCGGATGGCCGATGGCGCTGGCTGGCGCCAGCGGCGAGATGACGGCGGCGTTTTCAAAGTCTTTCGCCAGGCTCCAGGGGCGGCCTTTCGCCTTGGCGGCAGCCTGCAAATCGCGCCGCGTCATGTCCAGCCCGCAGGCGTAGCCCCACACGCAGTCCAGCGCCTGCTCAGGCGCAATGCGCAAGGCGCTTCGCCCGATGGCCACGACCAGCTCCACCTCGTGGTGCAGCTCGTCCGTGCCCGGCGGGTAAGGCACGGCCGCGCCGCTGGGCGCAAGCGCAGCGGGCGATTTGCAAAAGTAAAACGGCGGCTCGCGCGCGGGGTCAGACCCCATTTCGCGCGCATGCCCCGCGTAGTTGCGCCCCACGCAGAAGATGCGCGAGACGGCGTAAAGCGACGAAGCGCCGCGCACGGCCACGGCGGGCCGCGCAGGCAGAGGAAAAACGTAGGCAGTCATGGCGAAAACACAAAAAAGCGAAGGGCGGCGGCGCGCCCTTCAAAAAAACCGTCTTTCAGCCGCCGAACTCGCGCCCCAGCTCCTGCGCGCGCTGGCGCGCCGCGTGCATGGCGGCGATGAAAGCCGCATCCACGCCCGCCGCCTGCAAGGCTGAAAGGGCGGCGAAAGTGGTGCCGCCCTTGCTCGTCACACGCTCGCGCAGCGCGGCGGGCGGCTCACCAGACTGGGCGGCCAGCGCGCTGGCGCCGCTGAACGTGGCAATGGCCAGGCGCAGCGCGTCGGCGGCGGGCAGCCCCATCTGCACGCCCGCTTGCTGCATGGCCTCCAGAAAATAGAAAACGTAGGCGGGGCCGGAGCCTGACAGCGCCGTCACGGCGTCCAGCAGCGGCTCCTCGCTCACCCACAAATGCTCGCCCGTGGCGTCGATCACGCGGCAGGCCAGCGCGCGGTCGGCCTCGCTGGTTTCGGGCCGGGCATACAGCCCCGTCATGCCCCGCCCCGCCAGCGCGGGCGTGTTGGGCATGGCGCGAATCACGCGCGGCGTGCCCAGCCAGCGGGCCAGGCTGTCCGTGCCGATGCCCGCCGCCACCGAAAGATGCAGCGCCTGCCGCGCATGCGGAGCCACCGGCTCGGCCGCCTGCGCCAGCACCTGGGGCTTGACGGCCCAGACCACCAGCGCGGCCTGCGCCAGCGCGGCCCGCGCCGCTTCGGCGTCTGGCAGCGCAGCCACGCCCAGCCGCTCGCGCAGAGCTTGCGCCTGGGCGGCCAGCGGTTCAATCACGGTGATGTCCGCCGCAGGCGCGCCCTGGCGCAGCAGCCCGCCCGCAATGGCGCTGGCCATGTTGCCGCCGCCGACAAAAACAATGGGAGGAAGGGAAAAGCTCATGAAACGTCCTGAAATAGCGTTGCGCGGGCCAGGATTTTCAGGCTGGAGGGCTGCGCTTCGCGGCAAACCCGGGCGAGGCAACGCGCGCGGTTTGCTCCGCCCAGCGGATCGCGCAAGGAAAAAGCGCCTGGAACATCAAAAACAGGAGCTGATTCAAGGTGCTAAAAACGGCCCTTGCGCACATTCCACTAGGACATCATGCTACGAATAAAGGAGCGGAAAATGCCGCTCAAACACGCTCCCGCCTCCGGCCCCTGCGGGATTTCAGGCCGCTTCCTGGCGGAGCTGGTAGCCAATGACGAGCGCGCCCGCTTCAAAGCACGGCATGCCCAGCGAGATGTGGCCCCTGGCGTGCAGAACGCAGCTGCTGCGGCGCAAGGCCAGCTCGGTGTGCTGGCCGTCGTCAAAGCACACCCAGGTGCCGTAGGTGCTGGTGTCGGCCAGGGAGATGTTGCCGTTGCTGTATTCCAGCCGGGCATGCTGGCGCGAGGCGCGCGGGTCGGCGATGACGAAGTGGCACTGTGGCGCGCGCCCCAGCAGAACGGGCATTCCGCCGGAGCGGAAAGTGGCCGACGCGCCTTCCCTTGCAAGCGTGATGGCGTATTTGGGAAGCGGCGGCATGCCGCTTGCGCTGCCAGCGTCGATGGCGCCGGAGATGGTGAGAAAGTCGGTGCTGGCGCCGTCGTCCCACTCAATCTGGAACACCGCGTGCGGCTGCCTGAGGCCGCGTATGGCCAGGCTGCCCAGCGGGCGGCTGCGCGGCGGCCGCGCTTGCGGGCCAATGCCCTCCATGACTTCGCGCGCGGCCAGAATGCGGCCGCCGCCGGCCATTTCGCACAGGCGCGCGGCCAGGTTCAGCGCCTCGCCGTAAACGTCATCGCTCAGGCGCACCACTTCGCCAGCGGCCATGCCCACGCGCAGGCCCCTGCGCATGGGCGGCGGCCAGCGGTTCAGATGACGGGCATGTCTGCTTTGCACGGCCATGCTGGCGCGAATGGCGGCAGCCGGGCTGTCAAAGGCGGCCAGCACGCCATCGCCCAGCCGTTTGATGATTTCTCCGCCGCAGCTCTCGCACACGCGGCTGATCCAGCGGGTGAGCCTGGCCATGGCGCCGGCAACCTGCTCATTGCCCAGTGTTTCAAATGCGCTGGCGCTCCCGACCAGATCAATGAAGACGATGGTCTGGCTTCGATTCATGGCGGCAACGCGCGCCCGCCGGAGAGGCCGTAGGCGCTTTCTTTTTTGGAGTTTTTGACGTGGAGTCACGTGGGGCGCGCGGACCGTCCGCGCAGAATGCGTGATTCTACGGAGCGAAGGCCTGAAACCCGCTCTCAACGCCTGTTCAGGCCCTGATCGGGATGGGCTTTTTGCGCCCACGGGCGGACGGAAGCAGCCCTGATTTCCTGCTCCCGCGCGGGCGGGCGGCTGCTCCTACAATCCCGCGCCCCATGCCCGCCGCCCTCTCCTTTCAGTCCGTCAGCAAGCGTTACGCGCCCCTGCGCGGCGGCGCGCCCGCCTTTGTGGCGCTGGATGAGGTGTCGTTTGACGTGGCCGAAGGCGGCATTCTGGGCCTGCTGGGGCCTAACGGCGCGGGCAAAACCACGCTCATCAGCATTCTGGCCGGGCTGGCGCGCGCCAGCAGCGGGCGGGCGCTGGTGCTGGGGGTGGACGCGCAGCGCGAGCCGCTGCGCGCGCGCCGCCTGCTGGGCGTGGTGCCGCAAGAGCTGGCGAGCGACCCCTTTTTCAGCGTGCGCGAGGCGCTGCGCCTGCAATCGGGCTATTTCGGCATCCGGCGCAATGAGGCGTGGATTGACGAGCTGCTGGCCCATCTGGGCCTGGCCGACAAGGCCGACGCCCAGCCGCGCCATCTTTCCGGCGGCATGAAGCGGCGGCTGATGGTGGCGCAGGCGCTGGTGCACCGCCCGCCCGTCATCGTGCTGGACGAGCCGACGGCGGGCGTGGATGTGGACTTGCGCCAGAGCCTGTGGCAGTTCATCGCGCGCCTGAACCGCGAGGGCCACACCATCATGCTGACCACGCACTATCTGGAAGAAGCCCAGGCGCTGGCGGGCCGCATTGCCATGCTGCGCAAGGGCCGCCTGGTGGCGCTGGACGACACCGCCGCACTGCTGGCCAGCACCCGCGCCAGCCAGCTCAGCTTCACCGTGGCGGGCGCGGCGGGTGATGCGGGGCAGGCCGGCGTTCTGGAGCGCCTGCCCGCCGCCTTGCTGCCGCAAGCGCGCGTGACAGGGCGCGTGGTGCAGCTGAACGTGCAAAGCGCTGACGACGTGGAGCAGGCGCTGGCCGCCGTGCGCCAGGCCGGCCTGCTGGCCGAAAACGTGGAAGTGCGCCACGCCGATCTGGAAGACGTGTTCCTGAACGTGATGGCCGCGCGCTGAAAAAACCAAAGGCTCCCTCTGATGACCGGCTGGCAAACCCTGTTCTACAAAGAAGTGCTGCGCTTTTGGAAAGTGGGCCTGCAAACCATTGGCGCGCCCGTTTTCTCGGCGCTGCTGTATCTGCTCATCTTCAGCCACGTGCTCGACGCGCATGTGCAGGTGTATGAAGGCGTGAGCTACACCGCCTTTCTCGCGCCGGGGCTGGTGATGATGAGCGTGCTGCAAAACGCCTTCGCCAACAGCTCCTCCAGCCTCATCCAGAGCAAGATCACGGGCAGCCTGGTCTTTGTGCAGCTTGCGCCGCTGTCGCACCGCGCCTGGTTTGCCGCTTACGTCGGCTCGTCCATCGTGCGCGCGCTGGCCGTGGGCCTGGGCGTGGGCGCGGCGGCCTGGCTGTTCGCGCGCTTTTCGCTTGCGCAGCCGCTGTGGGCGCTGGCTTTTGCGCTGTGCGGCGCGGCGCTGATGGGCGCGCTGGGGCTGATTGCCGGGCTGTGGGCCGAAAAGTTCGACCAGATGGCCGCCTTCCAGAACTTTCTCGTCATGCCGCTGACCATGCTCTCGGGCGTGTTCTATTCCGTTCACTCGCTGCCCGCTTTCTGGCAAAGCGCCAGCCGCCTGAACCCGTTTTTCTACGTGATTGACGGCTTTCGCTACGGCTTTTTCGGCATAAGCGACGTCTCGCCCTGGCTGGCCCTGGGCGTGACGGCCGCCGCCAGCGCCGCCTGCTCCCTGCTGGCGCTGGCCCTGCTCAAAAGCGGCTACAAGCTGCGCAGCTGAAGCGCCTTCTTTCACACCTCCCGCTCCCACTTTCACAAAGGAACGCCCACATGGACGCAGAAGAAATCCAAACCCTGATCGCCGCCGCTTTGCCCTGCGAGCACCTGCAAGTGCAAGGCGATGGCCGGCACTGGTTCGCCCTCATCGTCTCGCCCGCCTTTGAGGGCAAGCGCCCCATCCAGCGCCACCAGCAGGTTTACGCCGCCCTGGGCGAAAGCCTGAAAAGCGAAGCCCTGCACGCCCTTTCCATGAAAACCCTCACGCCCGCCGAATGGGCGCAGCGGCAGGCAAAGCCGCAGGCCTAAGCCCCGCCCGCAGCCCGCCGTCAAGAGCCTGTGCAGCCCCCCTTCACGCCCGCCGCAGCGCCCAGCCAGCGAAATCAGGCACGCGGAAAAACAGGCTGGGCGGCGTGAAGCCGCAGCCCCCGGCCAGCGCGGCAAACGCTTCAGGCGTGAGCGGAAAAAAGTCTTGTTGCAGGCGGGAACGCATGACTTGCGCCTTCTCGGCGGGCAGGCCCAGGGCCGTCACGCACTCAATCAGCGCCTCGCGCTCATCAGGCTGGGCGGCAATCAAATCGCTGAGCAGCAGCGGCGCGCCGGGCTTCAGGCGCCGGGCAATGCCTTCGAGCAACTGGCGCTTGCCCTCCAGGCTTTCAATGAAGTGCATGACCAGGTGGCAGACAGCGGCGTCGTGCGGCGCTTGCGGGGCGCTGTCCAGAAAGCCGCCGTGCCAGTCGATCTGCGGCACGCCCGCCGCCAGGCACTTCTGCCGCGCCAGCGCCAGCATCTCGGGCATCGGCTCCACGGCGGTGTAGCGCCACGATTTGCCCACCTGCCGCGCCATCTGGTGCAGCGCCAGCAAGTCCGCGCCGGTGCCCGCGCCCACGGCCAGCACGCGCGCGCCATCAGGCAGCCACTGCCCCAGCAGGGCCGCGCCGCCGTGGTGCAGCACGGCATAGCCAGGCACAAGAGAGGGAATGCGGCCGTCGTAATGCTGCACTTCCTGCGCAGTGAAGTGCGAGAGGCTGGAGCGCGGATCGGGCAATGGCTGTGTCATGGCAAAGGAATGGAAGGGTGTGAAAAGAAAAAAGCTGGGAAAGCCGCTGGCAATTCGCCCCCGCCCCGCGAAAGCGGGCGGCCCGAAAGCGGTACAGGAGTTGTTCTGGGCGGACCTTTTTTAGCTCCTTTATCCATAGCATGAGGTCCTGGATGAATGTGCGCCGAGGCCGTTTTCATAGGGCCTTTATTCGCTCCTTTTTTTGATGCACCAGCCCTCGCGCGAGCGCATCCATCCAGCGCCCTGCCAGCGCAGCCATGCCAGCGGAAGCGACAGCCAGCGCGGCCACCAGCGCAGCGCTGCCCGCGCCGTCAAGCAGCCAGCCGGCCAGCGGCATGAGCGCCAAGCGCCCCAAAGCGAAGAAGCTGGCTTGCAGGCCGTAGTCCGCCGCCTGGCAGGCGGGGCGCGCGCGTTCCATCATCAAGCCGAAAGCCACGCTGGCCGAAATGCCCGTGGCGCAAGCCAGCCAGCCGCTGGCGGCAATGAGCCACGCAGCACTGGCCTGGCAGGCCAGGCAGGCGGCCAGCGCTGCCAGCGCAGCCGCGCCAAACCAGGTAGCGCGCGGCAGCAAGGCGGGCAGCCGCGCCGCTGGCGCAAGCAAGCCGGTGAGCAAGCTGGCCGCCGCACCCAACGCGCCGCCGCCCACGCCCACAATCCAGGCCACCTGTTCGGCAGCAAAGCCCTGGCCCAGCAGCATGGGCTTCAGGTAAACCCAAGCTGCACCGACAAGAGGAAAACACCCCGACAGCAACGCCAGCCAGCGCCAGGCGCCCGGCTGCGCCAGAAAGCCGCGCAGCAGCGCAGGCCACGTGGCGGGCGATGCCTGCACCCCTGTTTCTGCCGAAGGCCGCGCGCCGCCATCGTCCTCGCCCGCCCCATCCATGCGCAGCGTGGGCAGCAGCGCCAATGCCAGCGCGAGCAGGCCCGCCATGCCGTAAAACGGCGCGCTCCAGCCCAGGCGCTGCGAGAGCACCAGCATCACCCCGCCGCCCAGCACGGCCGCGCCAAACATGGCGGCCGAGCGCACGCCGCCAGCCCGCGCGCGCTCGGCGGGCGGCAATACGCGAATTTGCAAGGCGCTGACGGGCACATCAGCCCAAGTCGCCAGCAGCACGCAAGCCAGCAACAAGGCGAACAGCACCGGGCGGGCGCTATGGATGGACGCGAAGGCCAGCGCCAGCAGCGCCGCGCCGTAGCCCGCGCCCAGCGCCAGGCTCCAGGCCCGGTAGCGCCGCGCCTGATAAGCAGGCGTTGCACGCTCATCAGGCGCACGCTCGATCGGCGCAGCCAGCAGCAGCTTGAAGACCGCTGGCACGCCCGCAAGCTGGAACAGACCGATTTCCAGCCCGCTCCAGCCATGCTGGCGCATGAGCAGCGGCAAACCCAGCGCCAGATAGATCATGGGGCTGCTCAAAGCCAGGTGCAGCAGGCCGAAGACGAATTGCGGCCAGAAAAAAGACGCTCGCGCGCGTGAAGATGGCAGAGGCATGGCCAGGCGGACGAAGAAGGCGTTTTGCTATTGAGCGGGGCTATTGACCGGGCAGGGCCGGGCAGCGGCCGGCGCACGTTTTCATGGGCTTTGCAGCAGCCTGGATGCCGCCTCACAGCCGCCATATCACCCGCAACCCCAGCTCGCGCGGCGGGCTGTAGATGACGATGTTGGCAAAGGGAAAGCCCCGCGCGTCATGGCGTCGGTTGCCTGCGTTGCGCACCCAGGCGCTGATTTCGGTGCGCCCCATGCGCCAGCCCGCGCTCAGGTCCAGCAGGGCATGGCCGCTCTGATAGTGCAAGTTGGCCGCATCCAGCCAGATGCGGCGGATGGCGCTCAGGCGCATTTGCGCGTACCAAGGGCCGGGGTCATAGCGCAGGCCCAGGTGGGCGGTGGCGGCGGGCGTCATGGGGTTGTGATGGCCGTCATAACGATTGGCCCCGTCAGAAAAATGCCCGAAGCGCGTGCGGTTGAGCGCCACGCCCGCCTGCACCAGCCAGGAGCGGGCGGGCAGCCATTCGGCCTCCAGCTCGGCTCCGCGCGAGGTGGCGCTGGCCGCATTGGTGATGAACACCTGCCCCGGCGCGCCCATTTGCTGCACCTGCATGTTGTGCAGCCGCGTGTAGTACAGGGCAGCGGTGTAGCGCAGGCGGCGCCCTGGCTGGCCCTTGACGCCCAGCTCGAAGGAGCGTGCGCGCTCAGGCCCGTAGCTGCGCCACTGGACTGGAGCAAAGGCGTTGAAACCGGCGGCGCGGAGACCGTCCGCCACGCTGGCCCACAGCAAGGCGTCGCGGGCGGCGTATTGCACGGCCACTTTGGGCGACATCCGCGTGCCGCTTTGCGACAGGGTTTGCGCCGCAGGCGCGTTCTCGAAACCAAAGCGCAGGCGGCTTCGCTCGATGCGCGCGCCCAGCGTGAGCGTCCACGGCCCCGTCAGCGGAATGTTCCAGTGCGTAAAGGCCGCCAGCGTATGCCCGCGCTGCCAGGCGCGGGTGGGCGTAAGGGCCAGGGGCGTTTTCTGCACGAAGCCCAGGCGGTCGCGGTCGCGATCGGCATACAGGCCCAGCAGCCAGCCGCCGCCGCGCCCGCTGCGCCCTTGCAGGCGCAACTCCTGCGAGAGTGTGTTGAAACGGTGCTGGCGCTGCACGTGCATCAAGTCGGCGGGCATGAAGTCGGTGTCTTGCTGCAAACGGTCTTCAAACACATTGCTGGCGGTGATGGAGCGCAGGCGCAGCCCGCCGCCGAAGTCGTGCGTCACATCAGCCGACAGCGTATGCCCGCGCGAGGTATTGCTGCCCGGCCAACCCGAGCGCACGGTGGCGCGCGGCGCGGCCACAGCGCCCCAGGCGCTGGCGCCATCGTCATCGCGGCGGGCGCTGGCACGCAGGTTGATTTCAGTGCGCGCCGAGGGTGTCAGGCGCAGTGTGAGGCGGCCGTTGTACTGCTGGCGGCCGTCTTCGCGGCGGCCCGTGTGCAGGTTGCGAATGAAGCCGTCTTGCCGCATGAACTCGCCCGCAACGCCCAGATACGCGCGGCCCGGCTTCAAAGCGCGGCTGACATCGGCGCGCAGCACGGCGCGCCGGCGGCTGCCGCCTTCAGCTGACAGCAGGGCATAGGGCGCATCGCCCGGCTGGCGCGTGACGACGCTGATCACCCCCGCCTGCGCGTTGCGCCCGTAAAGAGTGGACTGCGGGCCGCGCAGCACCTCCACGCTTTGCGCGCCCAGCAGGCTGTCGCCAAAACCCTGCCCGCGCAGCGTGGGCACGCCATCCACCAGCAGCGCAACGGCGGACGAAAAGCCGACGATGTTGGCCGTCATGCCGCGCATCACCGGCGGCGCTAGAGCCTGTTTACGGTCTGGTCGTGAGGTGCAAAAGTGCGGATCGGGATGGGCTGCAAGGCGCAAACCGCAGGCGGGCCTTGTGGCCCGGCGAGGATTTGCAACGCCGCAGACCGCCCGAGTCCGTGCTTTTGCGCCCACGGACAGACCGTGAACAGGCTCTGGGGCTGCTTTGCCCCACAGGCTGAAAAGTCAGACCGGGCGTCATCTGCGCCACGCCCTGCAAATCGCGCACGCCTTCGCTGGCCAGCTCCTCGCCCGCAAAAGCCGTTACGCCAGCGGCCACTGCGTCCAGAGGCTGGCTTTGCTTGTTCACCGTCACGGTCACGGCGGGCAGCGTCTCGCCAGCATCATGTGCGTCAGGTGAGCCGGGCGAACCGGATGAGTCCGGCAGCGCCTGCGCCGCCAGGCGCGCAGAAACGGCAAGGAGTGACAAGGCAAAACAGGCGAAACGCATAAAACAACCCAAGACAAGGCAATGCCCGCATTCTGGGAAATGTTCGCATTCATGAAAATATGCAAACCAGCCAGATTCACATGCAAAACCGACATGCCCCTGCCCACATGCCGCCTTACCCCAGCAGACGCACACGCCGAGCGGCGCGGCCCCTGGAGCCGCACCCGCCTGCCGCCCGCGCTGGGCGACTGCCACAGCGACAGTGTGAGCCTGGCCCCGGGCCTGACCCTGATTGCCACCCGCTACCGGCCCGAGCGCGACCTGGTGGAAGATGATGCAGCGCATTGAGCCGCAGCGCCAAGCCCTAATGCGGCAGCAATTGCAGGCACTCGCCAATATGCCCGACCTTTCCAAAGACGTGCGCGAGATTGTGGAGAAGATTTTGGGCTAGGGCGGTTTCAGGCAGCCTGCACCCGCCACCGCCCACCTAAAAGGATACTGCAATGAAAAAATCCGCATCTGCCTGCCTGCTGATGGCTTTGGCGTTTGCCGTGCAGGACGAGCTTTTTGTCCTTACGGCAGCGGCGGCGTTGTCGGGCTTGTTTGCCGCCGTTTCCCTGTCGCTGCTGCGCACCTTTTTCCGGCACGAATTTCGGGCACGGAAGCGGGTTGTCTGCTGCCAACTGGCAACGCTGGTTTGTATGGCGGTTTTTTTGGCGTGGTTGCCGCACGAATATGCGGCAATAGACATTTCGGCAGCGCAAAGAATGGGGCAGCCCTGCCGCGAAAAAGGGTGTTATGAATCAGAATATTTTGAAATCAGGCATTATTTGACCAGACGATACCGGTTATCAAAAGACCACCGCTGCGTCCAAGTGATGAGCATGCACCTTTCATGGCCGAAATTCCATCGGCAGGAATGCGTACCGGAGAACGGATAAAGCCGATAGGCAAATTTATAGCGGATTAAAATAAAAATGCTACAAAGCGCGAGCCGCAGGGCATACAGACAATACGCCAACGCAGTCGCATTGCGCTTTTAATCCACTTAATAGGACAAAAGCCGCCGCTGCCTGCCGCGCCCGCTGCTGAGCCTGACCTTCGGGCTGCAAGGCCACTCGTCTTTTGAAGAGCGGCGCGGCCAGCAGCTTCGCTTTGACTGCGGCAGCGTCACCATCTCCAGCTTCATCGACGCCCAAGGCGAGCGCCGCTACAGCGGAAGCGCCGAGCAACACGTCGAGCAACTGCGCCTGCAACTGGACGAAGAGCTGCTCACCGCCTACTTGGGCGAGGCCGCCGCCCGCCAGCTTTTGCGCCATGCCAGCGGCGTGCGCCTGCTGGCCTGCCGCCCCGCCAGCGCCGCCGCCCTGGCCCATGCCCGCGCCCTGGCCTGGCAGGCCGTCCATCCGGCGCCAGACACGCCGGGCAGGCTGCTGGCCCTGCACGCTGGCGCGCTGGCCCTGTTGCACGAGCAACTGCGCCTGCTGCCCGCCAGCGGCCCCACGCCCCTGTCCGCCGCGCCCCCAGCCGAAAGCCCTCGCTTGCTGCGTCCGCAGGAGGCCGCCCGCATGGAGCAGGCCCGCCGCTGGCTGCTGGCGCACGCGCATGAAAGCATTTCCATTCGCCGCCTGGCCGACGAGCTGCACATGAGCGAAAGCCGCCTGCGCCGCAGCTTCCGCCAGGCCTGGGGCGGCAGCCCGCAAGACTTTCACACCCGCGCGCGCATGGCGCTGGCCCTGCGCCACCTGCAAGCCGGCTGCCGCGTGACTAAAACCGCCTGGCGCGTGGGCTACGGCCAGCCCGGCAATTTCAGCCAGGCTTTCACCCGCCACTTCGGCTATCCGCCCAGCCAGGCGCGCTGCTTAAAAGATTGTGAACAGATTCTCAGGCCACGGCCCAGGCCAGCAGAATCAGCGCCACCATCAGCGTGAACAGGGCCAGCAGCGCGTTGCGCCACAGGGCGGGGGCGTGGCGCAGTTCCATGAATTCCAGAATCACCCCCAGCCCCTTGAGCCAGGCCAAGCCAAAGATGAACCACACCACGGGCGTGTGAGCTGGCGTGTCCAGCTTGCCGCTGGCGTCCAGCCACCAGGTTGTGGCCGTGGCCGCCAGAAGCAGCAGCCACACGAGATCAATCAGGCGCAGTTTCATGGCCAGGCCCTTTCAGTGCATCACGTAAACCAGCGGAAACAGCACCAGCCACAGCAGATCGACCAGGTGCCAGAAGGCCGCCGCCGTTTCCAGCGCGTAGCCGCTGGGCGCGTTTTTCGGCTGCCGCGCCAGACCCGCCCCCACCAGCAGCAGTGCCAGCAGCCCTGCCAGCACGTGCAGCAGGTGAAAGCCGGTGAGGATGAAATAGAAGTCGAAAAACAGATTGGTGGACAGCCCGATGCCTTCGGCCGCCTTGTCAGCGTATTCATGCAGCTTGAAAACGACAAAGCCTGCGCCCAAGGCCCAGCCAGCCGCCAGCCATAGCAGCCCGGCGGTTTTGCCGCCCTCGCGCACGGTCAGCACGGCGCGCGCCACGCACCAGCTGGCCGTCAGCAGCAGCGCCGTGTTGATGGCGCCCGCGCTGACATTCAGCCGCTGTTGCGAAGCGTTGAACAGCTCCAGATGCGCCACGCGCGCGAAAGCGAAAGCGCCAAACAGCACGCAAAAGGTCAGCGCCTCCAGCAAGACGACGTACCAGACGAACTGATCGCCAGGCAAACGCCGCGCCTGCGCCGGGGAAGGGGAAAGTGCGGAAGAGATGGATTCAGTCATGGGCAGCGGCTGATGGTAGCCCGCGCGCCGCGCCGGAAGGCGCGCCCATGCCACGGTTAGGGCCATAGGCTGGCGGCAGGTTTTCTTCTGCTTGGTCCGTAATGCCCGGCTGGCAGGCGCTGGCGGGCGCAGTCATGAGCCAGCGTGCGCCCAGCGCCCCGGCATGCCAAGCCAGGCAGATGGGCTGGTCTGGCTGCGCCTGACTGTAGAGGCCGATGTCCACCGGCAGCCATTGACGGAGCGCGCCTTGCGCACCGCCCGGTGAAAGCAGGGGAGCGGCCAGCACTTCATAGGCCACGCGGCGAACGCGGGCGCGGGCGCTGGATGGGTCTGGGAGCCCAGTGCCGCTTGGCACGCGCCAAGCGCGTTTCTGATACACGAGCGCCAGATGGCGCTGCACGGGCGAATCGTCCAGCCCCACGTTCACATCGCTGGCCATCACCGTCAGCCCCAGCGGCAGGAGCAAGGCAGCGGGCGCGATGTGACGCAAAGCCTGTCGCGGCGGAGCCAGCCAGGCCAGATACAGAAGCAGCAAAACCGAAAAGACTGCCGCTGTCGCCACGATGGGCAGGGGCAGCCCAAGTTGCAGTCGCAAAGGCGATAGCGGAAACGCCAGCTCGGGCAGCAGCGCGCAGAGCATGCCCATGCACAGCAAATCACCTGCCCGCGCGCCCTGCTGCGCCCAGAGACAGACGCTACGCCGGGCCGCTTGCCATCGGCACGCCAGCGGCCAGAAGCAGGAAGCCAGCGTCAGGCCCAGCGTGGCCCATACCCGCGCCGATGAAGGCTGAGGCCCTTGCGCCAGTTCAGCCATGCGCCAGACAGCCAGCGCCGCATGACCCGCCGCCAGCGCCGCACCGCAGGCCCACAGCGCCTTCGCGGCCAGCCGCTGGCGCTGGCGGCGGGCCGTGCGGAGGCCGGACGGACGTGAACGGAAAGCAGTCAGCATGAGCAAACGGCGTGAGCAAGCGGCATGCAAGGCGGCGGCAGAAAAGAAACGCCGCAATGTTTAACTTAACGCAAACAAATATCTTTTTACATAGAATGCGAATGTTTCTTGAACATGTTCTTTTGAAAGGTGAATTTCATGTCCATTGGCATTCCGGCGCGGCTGAGCGCCATTTCCGTGGCGCTGCTGATGCTGCCCGCTGGCATGGCGCTGGCGCAGGGCGCAGCAAAAGGGGAACCCGTCAGGGTGGCGAAAGCATCCACGAAGGGCGCGCAGACGGCAGACGGCGAAGAAAGCGCCTCCGGCTACACGCTCGATACCGTGCAGGTCACGGCCAGCAGCGCCGCTGGCGGCGTCAAGGGCCGCCAGACGGTCGATAAAAACACCGTGGTGGACATGAAAGACGTGCTCTCGCAGCAGCCCGGCGTGCACGTCAGCGGCGGCAACGGCGCTTCGCAGATGTTCAGCATTCGCGGCCTGGGTGAAAACCACCTCACTTTCACCGTGGACAACGCCGGGCAAAGCTCGCAAGTCTTTCACCACCAGGGCCGCTTCATGTTCGACCCTGCGCTGCTCAAGAGCATTGAAGTGGAAAAAGGCGCGGGCGCGGCCAGCGCGGGCATCGGCGTGACAGCTGGCGCCATCCGCATGACCACCGTGGATGCGCCCGATTTGCTCGCCCCCGGCCAGAACTTTGGCGCGCGCGTGAGCGCCAGCGCGCAAAGCAACAAGGGCGCAGGCGCATCCCTGGCCGGCTATGGCCGCTTTGGCGAGCGCTTTGACGGCCTGCTCATGCTCAACGGCGTGAACCAGAAAGACTACAAAGACGGCGGCGGCAAAAAGGTTGAGCACTCCGCCGTGGACCAGCGCTCATACCTGCTCAAGCTTGGCTGGAATCTCGCGCCTGATCACCGCCTTTCCATCAGCCAGCGCCATGAAGGCCAAAGCGGCAACCGCACCTTGCGCCTGAACGTGGCCGGCCTGGCGGGCTGCCCGCTGTATGACGGCGACCTGAAATACGACACCACCAACCTCGAATACAAGGGCCGCAACCTGGGCTTTGCGCAAAAGGCCGACGCCAACATCTATCACACCAAGATGGATGACTCCAAGCGCGCGCTGGGGCCTTTGGGCGGCTGCCGCGCCACTTCGCCCTACAACCACTCCAACGTCAAGAGCACGGGCGCCAATGCGGGCTTTGTCACGGCCTGGCAAGACCACCGCATCAAATACGGCGTGAACGTGCGCCGCGAGGAAGTCAACAACCTGGTCAGCCACACTGGCGAGAAAAAAACCGACTGGGGCCTGTATGGCGAAGGCATCTGGGCCTTCGAGCCGTTCACCATCACCACCGGCCTGCGCTATGACCACTTCAGCCTGACCACAGCCCGGGGCAAGAGCGCCAGCAAAGGCCAGCTCAACCCCAGCATCAACGCCATTTGGGACATCAGCCCGCAATGGAGCCTGCATGCCGGCGTGGCACAAGCCAGCCGCAGCCCGCGCCTGCAAGAGGCCATGCTCCTCAACCTCTCGCGCGGCGTGGCCGACGGCGTCAAGGCCGAGCGTGCCGTCAATGCCGAAATCGGCGCGCAGTGGCAAAGCGGCCCCTTCACTGCCTCGGGCGCGGTGTTCCGCCAGGTCACGCACGACTACCTGGGCAACAACGCCCGCAACGAGCAAGACAACGTGGGCAAGCTCATCAACCGGGGCTACGAGCTGGAAGCGGGCTGGCGCGACGGCCCCTGGCAGGCGCGCGTGGCCATGACGCACAGCAAGCCCCGTCTGGAAGGCAGCCTGGGCGGCATGTACTCCATGCTCAACTACACGCCCACAGGCCGCCAGTGGCACACGCAGCTGAGCTACCGCTTCGCCCAGCCGCGCCTTGAAATCGGCTGGCGCGGCCAGTTCACCGAAAGCCTCACCGTGCCTGTCGTCAACCGCGCGGGCGTGCAAACCGGCAGCCAAACGCTCAAATCAGTGGCGCTGCACAGCCTCTACGCCAACTGGCAGCCGCTGGGCCACGACCGCTTCAACGTGAACCTGAGCGTGCACAACGTGGCCAACCGCCTCTACCGCACCCAGCACAGCTCCATCCTGGAGCCGGGCCGCGACTGGCGCTTGAGCGTGAACTGGCGGTTCTAAACCTGCCCCGGCGCGCGGCCCTTCGGCCAAGCGCCGCACCTCATGCCATGCGCAAAGCCGCCGCAGCGCGAAGCTCCGGCGGCTTTTTTCTGCACGCCTCAAGTCTGGGGTGAACCCGCAACCCAGCCCCGAAAGCCGGTTCACGGTCCGCCTGAAAGGAGGCGAAAAGACCGTATCGGAGAAGGCACACGATTTCGCTCCTTTATCAATAGCATGAGGTCCTAGTGGGAACTGCGCAGAATGTCATTTCAATCCCTTTTATTTCGCTCCTGTTTTTAATCCATCCCGACAGACGATCCTGCCTGGAAAGGCGCCTACCCCCCGGTAACCACCCTAGCTAGGCAACCGTGCACATTGTCCTTACCATGTCTGCCGTTTCAACTACCAATCACGAATGGGAGCAAAAACCATGCGAATCAGTCCGAGCAGTCCAAACTTTCACGCAGTCAGCACACGCCCGATGGACGCTGCCGCTTCATCCGCCCGCCAGGTCGATCACAGCCGTGGCTATCCCGTAGGCGACGGAACCTTTGCCAGCAGCGTCAGGGGCACGGCTCCGCAGCGCGAACGGGATTTGCAGTTGGCCATGATGTCCAACGATGCCTACAAATCCGACGCTCCGGACAAAACAGGCACCCAGTCTGAACGCGAACTGGAGAATGCCGGATGGCGGCGTTTGAGGCCCGAAGGCGATCACCTGGTGGATGCGCAAGGCAATCGCATCCCCATCTCTGCCACTGACCTGCATGACCCCACGACCGGATTTGACGCGGCCATTTATCAAAATGCACAAGGCCAATATGTGGTGGCCTATCGCGGCACTGACAACTGGAGTCCGGGCGCAGGCGGCGATCTCACCACCAATGCCGGGCAGGGCGCCGGCCTGGAAACCGAGCAATATCAACAAGCGGTTGCCCTGGCCCAGAATGCCGAAAAAATATTCGGCAAAGGCAATGTGGTTTTCACGGGGCATTCGCTGGGAGGCGGCCTGGCTTCCGCCGCCATGCTGGCAACGGGCGCGCCCGGCGTTACTTTCAATGCGGCGGGTTTGAGCGACAACACCATTCGCGCCCTGCAAGGCAACCCCAATGAAGTTCGCGCGGCGATGGCAGACAACGGGCAAATTCGCCGCTATGTCGTCGATGGCGATTTGCTGACAACGGCGCAGCAAAAAAGCGAAGCCACAAAAGGCTGGCAGCAATTTGGAATTACCAGCATTCTGGGCGGCTCCTTGCCTGATGCGGTGGGGCATGAATTGCATGTAAAACCCTCCCAAACGACAGATAAATCGGGCCTTATGGGGCCAGTCAATCTGCACGGCGGCGGACAGGACAACACGTCCTACGTGGAAGCCCTGCGTGAAAACGCTGCATATGAAAAATCAAATCCGCTGCCTATCCTGAATGTCTTTGAAAATCTTTCCGAGGCAAAGGTCAATCTGCTGGCCTCTGCGGGCAAGAATGGATTTGACTTTGGTTCTGAAGCTGTTGGTGCATTGCACGAAACGCGCGGCGAGATGTCGGCAGTTGTCAAAAACGATCTGGCGAAAGGCCAGTTGATTGAAGGCAGCGTGCGTTTGACGGGGCAAGCCGCCGATGCCGCCTTGGACATCACCGGCAGCGCAGTCAGGCAAGGAGCCGACTTTGCCGGTGATGTCGTCATGGAAGGCTCCACCCTCGTTGGCAAGTTCATACGCAATACGGGCAAGCAAGTGGGCCTGGAATCAGGCTTCAACAAGGTGGCCTCTTTTGTTGAAACGGCTGGCCAAGGCATCAACACGCTGATGGATAAAGCGGGCGACCTGGCAGGCCGTGGGCTGGACAAGCTGGGCGACGGCATTCAATGGGCCACTGGAAAATTGGGTGATGGCATTCAATTGGCCCGCGATGCAACTCTATGGGCCGCTGGCAAAGCCGTAGATGGGGCCAAATGGGCGGCAGGAAAAGCCGTTGATGGAGCCAAATGGGCGGCCGGAAAAGCCGTGGATGGAGCGCGATGGGCTGCCGGCAAAGTGGCAGACGGCGCAAATTGGGCGGCTGGCAAAGTGGCTGAAGGCGCAAAATGGCTTGCAGACAGCAAGCTCAACCCCGCAAACTGGTGGTAAGCAATCTATTCAAAGAGAAAAGCCGGTTTTTTGATCACCTGTGTCATCATCAACGCCCGCCGGAAACGCCGGGCGTTTTTGTCTTTATCGGAGCGTTGACTCTCCATGGCCGCTTCAATGCTGACGTGACGGGGCACCCCCATGCCGCAAACCCCTTTCATCCATTTTTCCAGGCGTTTGCCAGTATTACTGGCATTGTTTTTTTCAATCATCCTGGCGACAGCCGCCTGTGGCCAGCAAGGAACTCAAATGAACTCTGAAAATTTCGGCTCTCCCAAGGCTGCGGCTCTTTATGCGGCGGCGGCCAGCGGCGATATGGCCCGCGCGCGCGAGCTGATTGCCGATGGCGCCGATCCCGATAGCCTCAATGCACGCGAAATGTCTTTGCTGGGCGTGGCCATGAAAGAAGGCAACCGGACGGCCTTCGACAATTTGCTGGAGCTGGGCGCTTCCCCCAGCCATCTGGGGCAGGCGCGTGATACGCCCATGCATATGGCAGCCATACTGGAAGACAGTTACTGGCTCAAAACCATGCTCAAACGCGGCGCTTCCACCGAAGGAAAAAACAAATTGGGAGAAACGCCGCTGTTTGCTGCTTTAGGCCCCAATACCGAAGCCAATGTGCGCCTTTTGCTCGATGCGGGCGCGAATATTCATGTGCGCAATAACAATGATGAAACGCTGGTGCACAAGGCCGCTTCCATCAACAGTTATGGCGATGTGCTGCGGTTTCTTGAACTGGGCGTGGATCCGCGCGCCACAGATCGCTGGGGCTACACGTTCCAGTACGCGTTTTTCAACACGCCTGAAAACCTGCTGATGGCCAGCGCCAAGGCCCAGCGCGAGAAAGTGCGGGGCTGGTTGCGCGAGCGCGGCATCGCCGTGGAAGACCACGCCTCGCGTTAGCGGGGCCGGGGAAGGCTTGTGTTTGGTAGCTGCGTGAGGGCGCTGGAAGTTGCAGGGCTGCATCCACGACGCCAGCTCATCAGTGCGACGGCCTGAAGCGCGATAGCGATACGCATAGGCCCATTGCCCGTGCAAAGCCTGAATGAACCGCCCGGCCTTGCCATGAATTTTGAGCGTATAGGGCTTGGTGCGAAAGCGCCCGATCTTCAGACCGCAGCAAACTTGGTGAAGCGCTGTCACCGGATTTCCAAAAGCCAGCCGCTTCAAAAGCAGCGCTCATGACACAGGGTTTGCAAGCGTTTCATCCACTTGGGCGGCCAGTTTCGGGCGAGATGCGGGCCGGGTCATGAACCGCCGCCATGTCATCAGCTGGGCTGCGTTTGCGTGCCTGCCGCCCGTGGCTGCACAGCCTGCCGCTTCCGCCGCGCCTGATCGCCGCGACTGGCTGGAAAACTTTGGCCCCGCGCGCCAGCCGTGGATCGACAAGCTGCGCAGCCTGCGCCAAGGGCGCGCCGAGGTTTTTCGCATTGTGCAAATTGGCGATTCGCATACGGCGGGCGACTTTTTCACGGGCGGGCTGCGCGCCGCGCTGCAAGAGCGGTGGGGCAACGCGGGGGCGGGCTGGGTCTGGCCCGTTGCCGTGGCGGGGCAGCGGGCCGCCGTCATGCAATGCGCCGCCAGCGGCTGGCGCGTGCTGACGGCGCGGCAGGAAGGCAGCGGCTTTCCTCTGGGCGGCGTGCTGGCGCACTCGGAGCCTGGCGGGGGGCGTTTGCTGCTCACGCCCGCAGCAGGCTACGCAGGGCCGCAGCGCGTGACGGCGCTGGCGCGGCCCGCGCGCGCCAGCGGCCCGCTGCGGTTTGAGGATGCGCAGGGTCTGGCGTATGCCGAAGCGCCTGAAGCGCCGCATGGCCAGGGCTGGCGCGCCATGGCCTTTCGGGCTGAGCCGCCGCTGCGCATCACGGCCCAGGCGGGCGATGTGTGGGAACTCGGCCCCATGGGTTTTGAAAACGGCGGCGCGGGCGTCACCGTCTCGGCGCTGGGTTTGAACGGCGCGCAAATCACCCACGCCGAACGCTGGCGAAGCGGCTGGCCGCAAGATTTGCTGGCCATGCGGGCTGATTTGCTCATCTTCGCCTTTGGCACGAATGAGGCTTTTGATCCGCGCCCCGATCCGGCCCGCGCTGAAGCCGCCTGGGCGCGCGTGCTGGACGCCGCCCGCCGCGCCCTCCCCCGCGCGGGTCTGCTCCTGCTGGGCGCGCCTGACGCGCTGCGCCCCGGCGCGCTCCAGACAGAGGCAGAGACAGAGAGCGACTGCGGCCGCCCCCTGTGGCTGGGCCTGGCGCAGCGCATGCAGCGCCGCCAGGCGCAGGCCGCCCAGGCCGCCTGGTGGCCCTGGCAAGACGCAATGGGCGGCCCCTGCACGGCGCGCCGCTGGCAGGCCGAGGGCCTGATGGCCCCCGACGGCGTGCATTTCACCCCCGCGGGCTACGCCCGCGCCGCCCGCCAGCTGGCTGACAGCCTGGCGCGTCTGGCGGGCTGAAGCCCGTTCATGGCCTGCACGCGTGCAGCAAGGCGCGAACAACGCGGCCGCGATGAGCCGGTTGCTGGGCGCGATGCGCTATTTCAGCCGCTTGTTTCGCTACTCTATCCGTAGCATGATGTCCTGGTGGATACTGCGCGAAACGGCATTTCCTGCCCCTTGATTTCGCTTCTGTTTTTGATGATTCCGCCTGACGGAATGGGACGGCCAGGAAGCGCCAGCCCATGCGCCGGCTACGCCAGCAGCCCACCTGCGAGCGCGGCAAAGCCGCCTGGAACATGCGCGCAGGCAGAGATGCGCGGGAATGGCGCGCAGAGATGGCGCGCGGCGCGTGCCGCGCCTTCGCGCATTGCGTGACAATCCGTGCTTTTGCTGCAACGGGCTGTGACATATTTCCGCTTTGGAACCCGTTTCCGGGCAGCTTGGCCTGCCCTGTTGCGCTTTTTCACTTCAACCGGAGACTTTGTTCATGTCCTTGCATTTCCGCGCCAAATTCCATGCCGTCGCCCTGGCGCTGGGCGCTGCCTGCGCGCTGCCCGCCCATGCGCAGACGGAAATCCAGTGGTGGCATTCCATGTCAGGCGCTTTGGGCGAGTGGGTCAATGACCTGGCCAAGGAGTTCAACGAAAGCCAGCAGGAATACCGCGTGACGCCCACCTACAAGGGGCAGTACGGCGAGTCGATGACGGCCGCCATTGCCGCCTTCCGCTCGGGCAACGCGCCGCACATTCTTCAGGTGTTTGAAGTGGGCACGGCCACCATGATGGCCAGCAAGGGCGCCATCAAGCCCGTGGCCGAGGTCATGAAAGAAGCGGGCCTGGCCTTCGACCCCAAAGCCTACGTGCCCGCCGTGGCCGGCTACTACACCGCGCCCAATGGGCAGATGCTGAGCTTTCCCTTCAACAGCTCCACCACCGTTTTCTTCTACAACAAGGACGCCTTCAAGGCCGCCGGGCTGGACGCTGACAAGCCGCCCAAAACCTGGCCCGAAGTGAAGGAGGCCGCGCAAAAGCTCAAGGCCGCCGGTCACAAGTGCCCCCTGACCACCAGCTGGGTGAGCTGGACGCAGCTGGAGAGCTTTTCGGCCTGGCACAACGTGCTCTTTGCCACGGAAAACAACGGCTTTGGCGGCACGGGCGCACGCATGGCCGTGGACTCGCCGGTGCACCTGCGCCACATTGAAAACCTGGCTGGCATGGCCAAGGACGGCCTGCTGATCTACAAGGGCCGGGGCAATCTGGCCGACGCCACCTTCGTCTCGGGCGAATGCGCCATGACCACCGGCTCCTCGGGCCTGTACGCCAACGTCAAGCGCAACGCCAAATTCGCCAGCGGCATCAGCACCCTGCCCTACTACCCCGACGTGCAAGGCGCGCCGCAGAACACCGTGATCGGCGGCGCCAGCCTGTGGGTGATGGGCGGCAAGAAGGCTGACGAATACAAGGGCGTGGGCAAGTTCTTCGCCTTCCTCGCGCAGCCTGAAGTGGCGGCCAGGAGCCACCAGCGCACGGGCTACCTGCCCGTGACCATCGCCGCCTATGAACTGACGGAGAAATCGGGCTTCTACAAGGAAAACCCCGGCACCGATGTGGCCGTGCAGCAGATGATTCGCCAGACCACCGACAAGTCGCGCGGCATCCGCCTGGGCAACTTCGTGCAGATTCGCACCATCGTCGATGAAGAGCTGGAAGGCGTGTGGAGCGGCAAGCAAAGCCCGAAGCAGGCGCTGGACGCCGTCGTCAAGCGCGGCAACGAGCAGCTGGAGCGCTTCCAGAAAGCACACAAGTGAGGGCCTGAAGCGCCCGCGCGCCGCCCCGGCGGGAGGGAACGCGGGGCCGCCCTGAACGCAGGGCCGCCCGTTTTTCGCGTCTCTCCAGAGCGGCCCCGCCAGGATTGCGCCGCCTGCCGCTGTGCCTTCCTGGCCTTCTTTGCGCGGGCCGCGCGGCGGCCCCGTGCCAGGCATGCCCCGCATAGAATGCGCGGTTTGGGCTGGCCGCCAGCCAGTTACACAGGCAACAAAAAAACCTGCTTCATTTACATGGAAAAGCGCGTTGTTTTCCGCTCCACCTGGCTGCCCTGGCTGCTGGTTGCGCCGCAGCTGGCCATCGTCATCATTTTCTTTTTCTGGCCCGCCGGACAGGCGCTTTTGCAAAGCGTGCAGCAGGAAGACGCTTTCGGCGCCAGCGTCGAATTCGTGGGCTTGGAAAACTTCCGCCACCTCTGGCAAGACGCCTCGTACCTGGCCTCTTTCAAAATCACCCTGCTGTTTTCAGCGCTCGTGGCGGCGCTGGGGCTGGCGCTCTCGCTCATGCTGGCCGTGATGGCCGACCGAGTGGTCAAGGGCGCGGCCATCTACAAAACCCTGCTCATCTGGCCTTACGCGGTGGCGCCCGCCGTGGCCGGGGTTTTGTGGCTCTTCATGTTCGCGCCGTCCATCGGCATGGTCAGCTATTGGCTGCGGGCCGCCGGGCTGGACTGGAATCACCTGATGAACAGCGGCCACGCCATGGCGCTGATCGTGATGGCGGCGGTGTGGAAACAGATTTCCTACAACTTCCTGTTTTTTCTGGCCGGCCTGCAATCCATTCCCAAATCCCTGATCGAGGCGGCGGCCATTGACGGCGCGGGGCCGTGGCGGCGTTTCTGGTCGGTGCAATTTCCGCTGCTTTCGCCCACCACTTTCTTTTTGCTGGTCATGAACGTGGTTTATGCCTTTTTCGACACTTTCGGCATTGTCGATGCCGCCACGCAAGGCGGGCCGGGCCAGGACACATCCATTCTGGTTTACAAGGTTTATCACGATGGCTTCAAGGCGCTTGATCTGGGCGGATCGGCAGCGCAATCGGTGGTATTGATGATCATGGTCGTGGCGCTGACCATTTTCCAGTTCCGCTTTATCGAAAAGCGCGTGCAATATCAATAAAACGTTATGGCCGCCCACATGAACCGCCGCCAGACACCATCAAAAAAACTGAAAAAAGAAAATGGTTGAAAACCGTCCCGCCGCCACGCTGCTGTCGCACCTTGTGCTGGTGCTGGGCGTGCTCATCATCGCCCTGCCGGTCTATATCACCTTCGTGGCCTCCACCCAGACGGCAGAAGCCATCGTGCAAAACGTGCCCATGTCGCTCACGCCGGGCGGCAACATGCTGGAAAGCTACCGCCTGGCGCTGTTTGGCGGCGTCAGCGGCTACGGCACAAAAATCGAGCCTGTCTGGCCCATGATGTGGGTGAGCCTGGTCAGCGCGCTGGTGATTGCCATTGGCAAAATCATTATTTCACTGCTGTCGGCCTTTGCCATCGTCTATTTCCGCTTTCCGCTGCGCGGGCTGGTTTTCTGGGCGATTTTCATCACGCTCATGCTGCCGGTGGAAGTGCGCATATTGCCCACCTACAAGGTGGTTTCCGATCTGGGCCTGCTCAACAGTTATGCAGGGCTGACGGTGCCGCTGATCGCCTCGGCCACGGCCACATTCTTGTTTCGCCAGTTTTTTCTCACGGTGCCCGATGAATTAATTGAGGCCGCCCGCATTGACGGCGCAGGCCCCATGCGTTTTTTCAAGGACATTTTGCTGCCCCTTTCAAAAACCAGCATTGCCGCGCTGTTCGTCATTCAGTTCATTTACGGCTGGAATCAATATTTGTGGCCCCTGCTGGTCACCACCAGCAGCGACATGTATCCCGTGGTGATGGGCATCAAAAGCATGATTACCGGCGGCGATGCCTATACCGAATGGAATGCCGTCATGGCCACGGCCATGCTCGCCATGCTGCCGCCCGCGCTGGTGGTCATTCTGATGCAACGCTGGTTCGTCAAGGGGCTGGTGGATTCCGAAAAATGATTTGCGCTCCCGGCGCGCGAATGAATCAGCCATTGGCCCTCAATACCCACACCTCTGCCCCGAAGCAAAACAGAAAATGGCATCCATCGAATTCAAAAACGTCATCAAGCGCTACGGCGCAGGCCCCAAGGCCAATCAGGTGATTCATGGCGTGAATGCCGATATTGCCGATGGCGAATTCATCGTCATCGTCGGCCCTTCGGGCTGCGGCAAATCCACGCTGCTGCGCATGGTGGCGGGGCTGGAAGAAATCAGCGGGGGCACGATTTCAATTGGCGGGCGCGTCGTCAATCAACTGGAGCCGGCGCAGCGGGATATTGCGATGGTTTTTCAAAACTACGCGCTGTATCCGCACATGAGCGTTTTTGAAAACATGGCTTACGGCCTGAAAATTGCCAAGGTGCCCAAAGAGGAAATTCGCGCCCGCGTGGACAAGGCCGCCGCCATTTTGGAGCTGGGGCACTTGCTGGAGCGCACGCCGCGCCAGCTCTCGGGCGGGCAGCGCCAGCGCGTGGCCATGGGCCGCGCCATCGTGCGCCAGCCCAAGGTGTTTCTGTTTGACGAGCCGCTGTCGAACCTGGATGCCAAGCTGCGCGCGCAGACGCGGCTGGAAATCGAAAAACTGCACCGCGAGCTGGGCATCACCAGCCTGTTCGTCACCCATGACCAGGTGGAAGCCATGACGCTGGCGCAACGCATGATCGTGATGAACGCGGGCCGCATGGAGCAGTTCGGCACGCCCGAAGAGGTGTATCACCATCCGGCCAGCACCTTCGTGGCCAGCTTCATCGGCTCGCCGCCCATGAATCTGCTCAAGAGTGCAGAGGGCATTCCGGAGGGCCGCATTCTCGGCATCCGCCCGGAGCACCTGCGCCTGCATCCCGATGGCTGGGAAATGAGGGTGGAAACCGTGGAAATGCTGGGCGCCGAGCGCCTGATCTATGGCCATCTGGGCGGCGAGTGGACGATTCTGCGCATGAATGAAACCGACGCGCCGCCCGCCGTGGGCGACGTCATCCGCCTGGCGCCGCTGGAAAACCGGCTGCACTGGTTTGATGCAGCCACGGGCAAGCGCGTGCAGGAGTGAGGGCGCTTTGGGCGGCTCTTTGCGAGCCGCTCCAGCTTCAGGCCCGAATTGCCCGCAAGTCCCCGTGGAATCAGCGCGGGGCGCTCTCTTTTTTGAAGCGATATCCTTTTGAGTTCTTCCATGTGGCCCTACCCTTTCTGGATTGCCCATCGCGGCGCAGGCAAGCTGGCGCCGGAAAACACCCTGGCCGCCTTCCGGCTGGGCGCGGCGCACGGCTGGCGCATGGCCGAGTGCGACGTGAAGCTGTCGCAAGACGGCGTGCCTTTTCTGATGCATGACGCCACGCTGGAGCGCACGACCAGCGGCCACGGCGCGGCAGGCGAGCGGCCCTGGGGCCAGCTGGCGCAGCTTGATGCCGGCGGCTGGCACTCGCGCCAGTACGCAGGCGAGCCGCTGCCCACGCTGGAAAACGTGGCGCGCTGGTGTCTGGCCAATGGCGTTCTGCTCGATCTGGAAATCAAGCCCACGCCGGGGCAGGACGAAATCACCGGCCAGACCGTGGCCGCCTGCGCTGCCGCCCTCTGGGCTGACGCGCCCGTGCCGCCGCTGCTCACGTCTTTCAGCGTGCCGGCCTTGCAGGCAGCCCAGCGCGCCGCGCCCCGCCTGCCGCGCGGCCTGCTGCTGGACACGCTGCCGCCCGGCTGGCAGGCCACCGCGCAGGCGCTGCAATGCGTGGCGCTGGTGTGCAATCACCAGCTCTGGACGCCCGCGCTGGTGGCCGAAGCCAAGGCGCTCGGCCTGCGCTGCCTGAGCTACACCGTCAATGACGAGGCTGAGGCCCGCCGCCTCATCAGCCTGGGCACGGATGGCATCGTGAGCGATGCCGTGGACCTGTTCTGCCCGGCGCGCGGCCAGGCGCTGGCAGATGCGCAACCCGGTGCGGCGCAAGGCGGCGCCACTTCCTGATGGCGCTCCTTGTTCGATAGCATGAGGTCCCCGTATTCATTGCGGTAGACGGCTTTTGCGGTGCCTTGAATTTGCTCTTCTTTTTGATGCTGTGCGGCGGCGTAGCCAGCATCCAGCCGCCGCCCCGGCCAGACCGTTTTTGATGCGTTTCAAGCCGGCCCCTGGCTGCCGGGGCCAGCGCCACGTGAAAAAGGCCCGATTTCTATAATCCGCAGCCTTATGGCTGTCTGGGCTTTGGGACTGAACCACCACACCGCCCCGCTGGATTTGCGCGGGCGGTTTGCTTTTGCCGTGGACCGCCTGGCGCCCACGCTGGACGCGCTGCGCCAGTTCCACGCGCGCCAGCCCGAAGCCGCCATTCTCTCCACCTGCAACCGCACCGAGGTCTATTGCGCCAGCGACGCGCCGCAAATCGACCGCACCCTCTCCTGGCTGGCCAGCGCGGGCGACGTGCCCGCCGACGCCCTGCGCCAGCACGCCTACGTGCTGCAAGACGACCAGGCCGCGCGGCACGCCTTTCGCGTAGCCAGCGGGCTGGACAGCATGGTGCTGGGCGAAGCGCAAATTCTGGGCCAGATGAAAAACGCCGTGCGCGCCGCCGACAGCGCAGGCGCGCTGGGCGTCACGCTCAACCAGCTTTTCCAGCGCAGCTTTGCCGTCGCCAAGCAAGTGCGCAGCAGCACCGAAATCGGCGCGCACAGCATCAGCATGGCCGCCGCCGCCGTGCGCCTGGCCGGGCAGCTCTTTGAAGACCTGGCGCAAATCCGCGTGCTGTTCGTGGGCGCGGGCGAAATGATCGAACTTTGCGCCACGCACTTTGCCGCGCACAGCCCCAAAAGCTTGGCCATTGCCAACCGCACGCTGGAGCGCGGCGAAAAACTGGCCGCGCGCTTTGGCGCCGAAGGGCTGCGCCTGGCCGAGCTGCCCGAGCGCCTGCATGAATTTGACGCCGTAGTCAGCTGCACCGCCAGCCAGCTGCCCATCATTGGCCTGGGCGCAGTGGAGCGGGCGCTGAAAAAACGCCGCCACCGCCCGCTGTTCATGGTCGATCTGGCCGTGCCGCGCGACATCGAGCCGGAAGTGCGGCAGCTCGATGACGTTTACCTCTACACCGTGGACGATTTGGCCCAGGTCGTGCAAACCGCCCACGCCAGCCGCCAGGCCGCCGTGGCGCAGGCCGAGGCCATCATCGACGCGGGCGTGCGCAGCTTCGTTCACTGGCTGGACCAGCGCAGCCCAACAAGCGGCGTGGTGCCCCTCATCCAGAAAATCAACGCGCAAGCCGACGCCTGGCGCGCCGCCGAACTGGCCCGCGCCCGCAAGCGGCTGGCCAAAGGCGAAGACATCGACGCCGTGCTCGAAGCCCTCTCACGCGGGCTGACGCAAAAAATGCTGCACGGCGCCCTGGCCGAACTGCACAGCGCCGACGGCGAGCACCGCGACCAAACCAGCCACACCCTCTCGCGCATCTTTTTGCGCTCGCGGCAAGCCTGAGCCGCCCTTCACTCCGCAACGCCCGCCTTGGGCGTTTTCTGTTTTTCAAGCCATGACCAACGAAACACCTGCCACCGACCCAACAAGCCAGACAAGCCAAGCAGCGCAGACCGGCGGCAAAACCGCCGCGCGCCGCACCCATCCGCTGCTGGCCCAGCTGGCCCAGTGGCACCCCGGACTGTTCGGCCAAACGCCCCAGCCGCTCAAGCGCGGCATCTACGACGACCTGCTGGCGCTGCACGCCGCCGAACTGAAAGCCGAAGAGCTGGGGCAGGCGCTGGCCATTCACACCCGCTCCACCCGCTACCTCAACGCCGTGGCGCAAGGGCTGCCGCGCCGCGACCTGCAAGGCCAGGCCGTGGAAGCGCCCGCGCCCGAACACATTTACCAGGCGCTGCTGGAAGTGTTCCGCCGCCGCCAGCAGCGCAGCGCCGAAGACCTCGGCCCCAAGCTGCGCCGCCGCATCGCGCAGGCGTGGCAGGCCAGCGGCCTCACGCGCGACGACTACGCGCAAGCCATGCACAGCAAGAAAAACGAACAAGCCAACGCCATGCTGCAAGCCGCGCTGGAAGAAGCCGCCGCGCAAATGGCCAAAGACGAAGCGCTGCTGCGCGCTTTTGAAGCCAGCGCCCAAAGCGAAACAGACTTTGCGCAGATGTATGGCCTGCACCCGCGCGAAGCCGCCCGCGCCCTGGCGCGCGCCCGCCAGCAGCGCAGCAGGGTGTGACGGAGTGCCGGAGCGGGCCTCGAATTCGCTCCTTGTTCAATAGCAAGACGTCCTAGTGGAACGGGCGCAAGCGCCAGTTTCATTGCCATCAATTCGCTCATTTTTTTGATGCCAATTTACCTGCAAACGAGCGGGGCAAACCACGCTCTCCAGCCCGCCCGGAAGGAGCGCCTATGTGAATACACCGGATGACGTGGCCTGCACGGCAATTGCCCCTTCATTTCAGTCAGGAATGAGATATACTTGAGGAAATTACTCGGGAATGAGTCACCCACGATCTCTTCCCCCGCCTCTTCAAGGAAAACACCATGCGCCTGACCACCAAAGGACGCTTTGCCGTTACCGCCATGATTGATCTGGCGTTGCGCCAGGACACCGGCCCCGTCACGCTCGCCGCCATCAGCCAGCGCCAGGGCATTTCGCTCTCTTACCTGGAGCAGCTCTTTGGCAAGCTGCGCCGCAATTACCTGGTCGAGTCCACGCGCGGCCCCGGCGGCGGCTATTCGCTGGGACGCAAGGCGGTGGACATCACGGTGGCCGACATCATCACCTCCGTGGACGAACCCATCGACGCCACCCACTGCGGCGGCAAGGCCAACTGCGGCACCAATGGCACGCAGTGCATGACGCACGATTTGTGGACGGCGCTGAACGCCCATGTGCTTGAATTTCTGGCTTCCGTCACCTTGCAAAAGCTGGTGGAAGACCAGCATGCCAACGGCATTGCCATTGATGACCGGCAGGCCGTCAAGCGGCCCATTTCTGCCATGCCGGTTGTCAAACCCATCCGCGTGACGGCGCCCAATTCCGTCTTTGCACTGGGCGGAGCGGCCGCCAAATAGAGTGCGTCAATCAGCGTCATTGGCAAAAGCCAAATCCATAACGCCCACAATGTCAGGCAAACCCGCGATCATCGAGACATTGATTTCCATTCCGAACGACAAGCCAGAAACACCATGAGCAACACCCCACAGAAAAACCCCATTTACCTTGACTACGGCGCCACCACGCCTTGCGACCCGCGCGTGGTGGACGCCATGGTGCCCTGGCTCTACGAACACTTTGGCAACGCCGCCAGCCGCAGCCACGCCTGGGGCTGGGAAGCCGAGGCCGCCATTGAAAAGGCGCGCGGCCATGTGGCCGACCTCATTGGCGCCGATCCGCGCGAAATCATCTGGACTTCCGGCGCCACCGAGTCCACCAACCTCGCCCTCAAAGGCGCGGCGCACTTCTACCAGAGCAAGGGCAAGCACCTCATCACCCTGAAAACCGAGCACAAGGCCACGCTGGACACCATGCGCGAGCTGGAGCGCCAGGGCTTTGAAGTGACCTACATGGACGTCAAGCCCGACGGCCTGCTCGATTTGGAAGCCTTCAAGGCCGCCATCCGGCCCGACACCATCCTGGCCAGCATCCTGTTCGTGAACAACGAAATCGGCGTGATTCAGGACATCGCCGCCATCGGCGCCATCTGCCGCGAGCACGGCGTGCTGCTGCATGTGGATGCCGCGCAGGCCACGGGCCGCGTGGAAATCGACGTGAAAAAGCTCCCCATCGACCTGATGAGCCTGACCGCGCACAAAACCTATGGCCCCAAAGGCATCGGTGCGCTCTATGTGCGCCGCAAGCCCCGCGTGCGGCTGGAAGCGCAAATGCACGGCGGCGGCCATGAGCGCGGCCTGCGCTCGGGCACGCTGCCCACGCACCAGATCGTGGGCATGGGCGAGGCCTACCGCATCGCCAAGGCTGAAATGCAAAAAGACAACGAGCACGCCGCGCGCCTGCAAAAACGCCTGCTGGACGGGCTGACCAGCATCGACGAGTCTTTCGTCAATGGCAGCCTGGAGCACCGCGTGCCGCAGAACCTGAACATCAGCTTCAACTACGTGGAAGGCGAGTCGCTCATGATGGGCATCAAGGGCGTGGCCGTCTCCAGCGGCTCGGCCTGCACCTCCGCCACGCTGGAGCCCAGCTACGTGCTGCGCGCCCTGGGCCGCAGTGACGAGCTGGCGCACTCTTCGCTGCGCCTGACCGTCGGACGCTTCACCACCGAGGCCGAGGTGGACTACGCCATCGAGGCCATCCGTGAAAACGTGGCCAAGCTGCGCGAGCTTTCCCCGCTGTGGGAAATGCACAAGGAAGGCATTGATCTGCAAAGCGTGCAGTGGGCCGCGCACTGAGAACCTGTCCGGGGTTCTGAAAACGCCCGCTTTTTTCATCCCACATTTTTTTCAGGAGCCACAAACATGGCATACAGCGACAAGGTCATCGACCACTACGAAAACCCCCGCAACGTTGGCAGCTTCGACAAAGGCGACGCCAGCGTGGGCACCGGCATGGTGGGCGCGCCCGCCTGCGGCGACGTGATGAAGCTGCAAATCAAGGTCAATCCCGCCACCGGCGTGATTGAAGACGCGCGCTTCAAAACCTACGGCTGCGGCTCGGCCATCGCCTCCTCCTCGCTCGTGACCGAATGGGTCAAGGGCAAAACGCTGGACGAAGCCGCCGCGCTCAAAAACAGCCAGATCGCCGAAGAGCTGGCCCTGCCGCCCGTGAAGATTCACTGCTCCATCCTGGCCGAAGACGCCATCAAGGCCGCCGTGAACGACTATCGCCAAAAACAGGCTGCGGCGGCGCAGTAAGCCGCCCGGCAGCGGTTCGTTAAGCGGTTCGTTATTGACCGGCACCAAAAGGAAACACTCATGTCCATCACCATCACCGAAGCCGCCGCGCAGCACGTGGCGCGCTACCTCGCCCGGCGCGGCAAGGGCGTGGGCGTGCGCCTGGGCGTGAAAACCACGGGCTGCTCAGGCATGGCCTACAAGCTTGAATACGTGGATGAAATCGCCCCCGGCGACACCTTGTTCGAGGCCCACGGCATCAAGCTCATGATCGATCCGAAAAGCCTGGCCTACATGGACGGCACCGAGCTGGACTACGTGCGCGAAGGGCTGAACGAAGGCTTTCGCTTCAAGAACCCCAACGAACGCGACCGCTGCGGCTGCGGCGAAAGCTTCCGGGTGTGAAGAAGGCAAGGCGCGGCCTGCGCGCCCTGTTTGCGGCTTCCGGCTCCGGGGCCGGATACAAGGCCGGATTTCAGGGCCAAATCGGCCGTTTGTCCTAGTGGAATCAGCGCGGGCAGCTATCATTTTTGAGGCATCCGGGCTGTGCGGGCGCCACGCGCCTGTTCTGCCTTCTGCTTTTCCGCTCGCTTCTCACGCCTCTTTCTTCTGGCAGCGGCCCGCATCCGGGCCGTTGTCCTTTGTCAAGCCTTGTTTGTCGAGCTTTTCATGGACCTGCAATCCACCGACTTTGAACTGTTTGGCCTGCCTGCGCGCTTTGAGCAAAACGCCGCCGCGCTGGAAGAGCGCTGGAAAGAGTTGCAGCGGCAAGTTCACCCCGACCGCTTCGCCGCCCAGGGCGCAGCCGCCCAGCGCGTGGCGGCGCAGTGGTCAGCCCGCGTCAATGAGGCCTACCGCCGCCTGAAAGACCCGCACCGGCGCGCCGCCTACCTGTGCGAGCTGCACGGCGCGCCCATCCGCGCCGAAGACAACACGGCCATGCCGCCCGCCTTCTTGATGCTGCAAATGGAGCTGCGCGAGCAAATCGACGATGCCGGCAGCCTGGCCAGCCTGCAAAGCGTGGAACAGCAGGCCGCGCAGATGCGCCAGGGCATCCTGGCCGATCTGGCCCGCCAGATTGACCAGCAGCAGGACTGGCCCGCCGCCGTGCAGTCCGTGCGCGCGCTCATGTTCTTTGACCGCTTCAACCTTGATTTGGCCCGCAAGCGCGAGGCCCTCTCGGCCTGAGCGCCCGCCCGCTTTTGCCGGCCCGTTCCCCCCATTTCTTCCATCCTCCTTCTCCCACGTCCACCTCATGGCTTTGATGCAAATTTCGGAACCCGGCCAATCGCCCAACCCCCACCAGCGCCGCCTGGCCGTGGGCATTGATCTGGGCACCACCCACTCTCTCGTGGCCGCCGTGCGCCACGGCGTGCCGGAATGCCTGCCCGACGCGCAAGGCCGCGTGCTGCTGCCCTCCGTGGTGCACTACCCCGCGCAGGGCGAGCGCCGCATTGGCTGGGCTGCGCAAGAAGGCGCGGTGCTGGATGCGGCCAACACCGTGGCCTCCGCCAAGCGCCTCATGGGCCGGGGCCTGGCCGACATTGACCATCAGGACAAACTGCCCTACGCCCTCAGGCAGCAGCCCGGCATGGTGGCCGTGGCCACGGCGCAAGGCGACAAATCGCCCGTGGAAGTCAGCGCCGAAATCCTTGCCACCTTGCGCCAGCGCGCGGAAGACACGCTCGGCGGCGCGCTGGACGGCGCCGTCATCACCGTGCCCGCCTACTTTGACGACGCCCAGCGCCAGGCCACCAAAGACGCCGCCCAGCTGGCGGGCCTGCACGTGCTGCGCCTCATCAACGAACCCACGGCCGCCGCCATCGCCTACGGGCTGGACAACGCCGCCGAAGGCATCTACGCCGTCTATGACCTGGGCGGCGGCACATTCGACATCTCCATATTGCGCCTAGCGCAGGGCGTGTTTGAAGTCATCGCCACCGGCGGCGATTCGGCCCTGGGCGGCGACGACTACGACCGCGCCCTGGCCGATTGGATCCTCGCGCAAACCGGCCTGACGCTGGACGGCCCCGCCGACAAGGCGCAAGTGCTGCACGCCGCCCGCGCCGTGAAAGAAAAACTCTCTGGCGCAGACAGCGTCTCCATCAAGCTCGCCACCGCCCATGCCAAGGCAGAAGTCACCGTGCGCCGCAGCGACTTTGAAGCCGCTACCGCCGATCTCACCGCCCGCAGCCTGGCCGCCGTGCGCCGCGCGCTGGCCGACGCGCACCTGGCCCCGCAAGACGTGCAAGGCATCGTCATGGTCGGCGGCTCCACGCGCATGCCGCAAGTGCGCCAGGCCGTGGCCGCCCTGTTTGGCCGCGAGCCGCTCACCAACCTCAACCCCGACGAAGTCGTGGCCCTGGGCGCGGCCGTGCAGGCCAACCAGCTCGTGGGCAACCACAGCGCCGAAGGCGGGCAAGACTTGCTGCTGCTCGACGTCATCCCCCTCTCGCTGGGCATCGAAACGATGGGCGGGCTGGTCGAGCGCATCGTCCCGCGCAACCAGACCATTCCCACGGCCATGGCGCAAGACTTCACCACCTACAAAGACGGCCAGACAGCCCTGGCCCTGCACGTGGTGCAAGGCGAGCGCGACCTGGTGCAAGACTGCCGCAGCCTGGCCCGCTTCGAGCTGCGCGGCATACCGCCCATGAGCGCGGGCGCGGCCCGCATCCGCGTCACCTTCACCGTGGATGCCGATGGGCTGCTCACCGTCAGCGCGCGCGAGCAAACCAGCGGCGTGCAGGCGCAAATCAACGTCAAGCCCAGCTACGGCCTTTCTGATGAGCAAATTGCCCGCATGCTGCAAGACAGCTTCGCCACCGCCCAGGCCGACAAACAGGCCCGCGCCCTGGCCGAAGCCCGGCTGGAAGCCGACCGCCTCATCCTCGCCACCGAAAGCGCCCTGCAAGCCGACGGCCACCTGCTGGGGCCCCAGGAGCGCGCCGACATCGACGCCCTCATCCTCTCGCTGCGCGCCATCGCCGCCAACAGCGAAGACGCCGCCGCCATCGACGCCGCCGCCCACGCCCTCTCCCAGGGCACCGAAGCCTTTGCCGCCGCCCGCATGAACGCGGGCATCCAAAAAGCGCTGGCCGGCCAATCGCTTGACTCCATCTGACACAAACACACCAAGCCCACGATGCCCAAAATCACCGTCCTGCCCCACCCCGAACTCGCGCCCAACGGCACGGAATTTGACGCCACCCCCGGCAAATCCATCTGCGAAGAACTGCTGGACCACGGCGTGGAAATCGAACACGCCTGCGAAATGAGCGCCGCCTGCACCACCTGCCACTGCATCGTGCGCAAAGGGCTGGACAGCCTCAACGAACCCGACGACACCGAAGAAGACCTGCTCGACCGCGCCTGGGGCCTCACCCCGCAATCGCGCCTGTCATGCCAGGCCATCGTCGGGCAGGAAGACCTCACCGTCGAAATTCCGCGCTACTCCATCAACCACGCCCGCGAAAACCACTGATGGCCCGCCAAATCGTTCTGGACACCGAAACCACCGGGCTGGACGCCGCCGGCGGCGACCGCATCGTGGAAATCGGCTGCGTCGAACTCATCGACCGCAAACTCACCGGCCACAACCTGCACCTGTACATCAACCCCGAGCGCGACAGCCACCCCGACGCCGAACGCGTGCACGGCCTGAGCACCGCCTTTTTGAGCAGCAAACCCAAATTCGCCGAAATCGCCCGCCAGTTCCTCGACTACGTGCAAGGCGCGGAAATCATCATCCACAACGCGCCCTTTGACGTCGGCTTTCTCAACAAGGAACTCGAACGCCTGGGCCTGCCGCCCTTGTCCGAACACACCGGCGACATCACCGACACCCTCGCTCTGGCCAAGCAGATCTACCCCGGCAAGCGCAACAGCCTCGACGCCCTGTGCGACCGCCTCGACGTGGACCGTTCCAGCCGCACCCTGCACGGCGCCCTGCTTGACGCCGAACTGCTCGCCAGCGTCTACATCAACCTCACGCGCGGCCAGGAAACCCTGCTCATGCAGGCCGACGACGCCCACGAAAGCGCCGCCGCCCAAACCCTGGAGCTGGACGGCGAAGACCTCTCCGCCATTGAACTGCCCGTCATCGCCGCCACCGAAAGCGAACGCGCCGCCCACGCCAACATGCTGGCCGGCATCGACAAAGCCAGCGGCGGCCAAACCCTCTGGCGCCAGGGCGGCTACATCGCCAGCCCCGAAGCCGCCGCCTGAACCCGGCAGGGCGCTTTCTGCCCTCTCGGCGTCTGTCCAAAGTCTCCCGGGCCTTGTTTGCCCGGCGGTCATATGCCGTTGCCCCCAAGCCGTGTGCCCGCTCGGGCGTGAGGTGAAAGCCTGCGGAAAGCGAAATTTTCCGGAGCACCGGCGGCAAGGCAGCTGGCGCTGGAGTGCGCCGCCGCCGCGCCCAATCAGCAGGCCTTGCCCGGTCAGGCCGTGCACTTCGCCAGTCAGAAAGTCTTGCAAGCCTGCCGGGCGGGCTGGATTGCCGTGGCGCGTTTTTGATCAAAAACAGGAGCAAATTCAGGCGGGCTTTAAACCTGCCTTGCGCACATTCCACTAGGACCTCATGCTATGGATACAGGAGCAAATAAAGTCGGCCCCAAAAGCTGCGGCCGCCACTGCCACCCTACTATGCTTGGCGGCTGGATACAGCTTCCACACTTTTGCAAAAACAATGAACGCCAAACCCCTGCTTGAAATGCAGCCCGCCGAAGCGGCGCTGCTTGCCGCCGCCTGCATTGCCGTGATGGGCGTGACCATGATCGGCTTTGGCTGGGCGCCGCACGTGTCCATCATCCTCGTGCTGTGCGCGCTGCTGGCGCTGGGGCGGCTCAAGGGGCTGGCCTTTGCCGACATGCAGCGCGGCATGGCCGGCGGGGTGATGTCTGGCATAGGCGCGATTTACCTGTTTTTCTTCATCGGGCTGCTGGTGTCGGCGCTGATGATGTCAGGCGCCATTCCCACGCTCATGTACTACGGGCTGGGGGCGATTGCGCCGGGGCTGTTTTACGTGTCGGCCTTCGTGCTCACTTCCGTGGTGGGCATTGCCATTGGCAGCAGCCTGACCACTTGCGCCACGCTGGGCGTGGCCTTCATGGGCATGGGGCAGGCGCTGGGGGCGCAGCCGGCCATCGTGGCCGGGGCCGTGGTTTCGGGCGCGTTTTTCGGCGACAAGATGTCGCCGCTGTCCGACACCACGGCCATTGCCGCCTCCATCGTCGGCATCGATTTGTTCGAGCACATCCGCAACATGAGCTACACCACGGTGCCCGCCTGGCTGCTCACGGCGCTGCTTTTGTGGCTGCTGCCTGCGCAAGTGGGCGAAGGCGGCCTGGCGGGCGTGCAGCTCTTTCAGCAGCAACTGGCCGCCAGCGGCCTGATCAGCGGCTGGGCGCTGCTGCCCTTTGTGGCGCTGGTGGCGCTGGCGCTGCGGCGGGTGAGCACGATTTACGCCATCAGCATCACCATTGCCGTGGCGCTGCTCATCACTTACGCCAGCGGCGGGCCGACGCTGGGCGAGCTGGGCGGCTTTTTCTTCAAGGGCTACCACCCGCCCGAAGGGCTGGAGCTGGGCGATGTGGGGCGGCTGCTTTCGCGCGGCGGCATCGAGAGCATGTTTTTCACGCAGACCATCGTGATCCTGGCATTGAGCCTGGGCGGGCTGCTGAACGCGCTGGGCGTGCTGCCCGCGCTGCTGGCGGGCATCAGCCACATGCTGACAACGGCCGGACGCGCCACCTTCAGCGTGGCCGCCACCTCGCTGGGCGTGAACGTGCTGATTGGCGAGCAATACCTGAGCCTGCTGCTGGCCGGGCACACCTTCAAGCCCGTTTACGAGCGGCTGGGCCTGCACCCGCGCAACATCGCCCGCACGGTGGAAGACGCAGGCACTGTCATCAACCCGCTGGTGCCCTGGGGTGTGTGCGGCGTGTTCATCAGCCACGCGCTGGGCGTGCCCGTGCTCGACTACCTGCCCTGGGCCACCTTCTGCTGGCTGTGCCTGCTGCTGACGCTGGCCTTCGGCTTTTCGGGCCGCACGATCAGCCGGGTTTGAAGGGGGCTAGAGCCTCCAAAGCGCCGTCATCAACGCCGTGTGCGCGGCCCAGTAGATCAGCCGATGCCATGCGCCATTTTTGCCATAAATAGTGCAATAGATATTCTTTCTGGAGAAGACAAAATCGGCGCCGTTGCGCAACAAATCTTCAACTACACTCTGAAAGGAAATCTATGAGCTACAAGCAAAGCAATGGCGGCTGGCCCAGCAAAACCGGTAATCCTTCCGGCGGCGGCCGCAGCAACAACCCGCCAGCATCAAAGCGAGGAAATGGCGGCGGCTGGCCCAGCACAACAGGCAATCCATCCGGCGGCGGCCGCAGCAATAATCCGCCAAAAGCAAAATAGGTTTGCCAGCGCATCCATGAATAGCCCTGAAAGGGGCGTTCATGGTGCGACGCAAATTCATTTTGCGAGGTAAATCAGATAATAGTATCAAGCGGCCGTAACTGCTTGATGCCATTTTTTGTCCAGTATTCAAATGACTGCGCCGCCCATGCGCTTGCATTGGGCGCGTCCATGTATTCAGACGAATAATTTGGCAAATATTCGGATTGTTTTTCTCGCCGGTCATCAAGCCAGGTCAGGGTTCTCAAGACAAAATGAACCCTGCGCGTTTCCTGGGCCAGAAAGAAAAGACAACTCAGCAAATCGCCTTGCACTTTCTCACGCAAGAAAAAAAGAATTTCCCTAACCTTTTCTTCATTCGGAAAATATCTGTCGGCATAATAGGTTTCCAGACTGGATGTAGTGATCTTGCTCCCGCTTTTTTCGGAAATGTATTCATGCAGATCCTGCTGCGACTTTGATTTGCATGCCTTTTGCAAGGCTTTCATCCATTTGGACGCCAATTTGATGGTTCCACTCCTTCCTGTTGCCATGAACGAGGCTGGCCCCATGCCCAAGTCATTTCTCGCCATATGCCATAGGGGATGTGAAGCCGCTTTCTCAGCTGCCAGTGATATTTGCAGCTCAAAAAATGGAACCGGCAATGCTCCCAAAGCTTGCGCCTTGTCTTTTGCTTCCCCAAGTTTTTCCAGCGAGCCATGTCGCCAATAGACGGATGCATCAGGCTGGTTTCGTATTTCTGCCGCTGTTTCGGCATACCGTTCCTGATGAAACAATGCCTCGGCCCGCCGCATCGAGTGCTCTATGCACCTGTACCGGCGCCAAGTTTCATCAAACTCACTCAAGGGAAGTCCTGCCGTCACCGTCACCGTCTGCCAGTGACTCAAAGCGCCCGCCTGGATGGCTGCTGTCTGGTCGCCCTGCATGGCCTTTTCGAGAATATTGAGAATCTCCACATTTGCGCCAGGATATTCATTTTCGGCATACTCTTTTGCCTTGGCGCAAAATGCAGCGACCTTCCTTTTGAAATAAGGCGTTTCCATGAGGTAATGTCTGTCGATATTCCTCTGGAACGTTTCAAATCCCATTTCTTTCACGCATTCGCTATACGCATCCCGAGCCCCGAAGGAAATTTGGCAATCCAGTTCAAGCGTGGGGATGAATAATGATGTGGTCTTGAACGGCTTGGGCCGGCCTTTCAGCGGGCGGGGGCTGGATTTTTTTTTAGCTCTTTTGCTTTCATGCAAACCGGTTGCCTGGCCTTCGATTTCACCTGGCGCGTTGCCATTGCGTTCGTAATAGGAAAAGACTGAATTCGCTATCAATGTCTTATTTTCCGGCATGGTGAATCAATATGGATGTCCGTGCAGGTGCGCCCAAGCTCTTATGGATTTGTGTTCTTCTTGCAGAAAAAACCGTATCCATCCTCAATACCCCAGCGCCTTCGGCAGCCACAGCGACACGGCGGGCACGAAGGTGCACAGCAGCAGCACGGCCAGCATGAACAGCGCCAGGGCGAAGGCCCAGCGGGTGGTGGATTCCATGGAGGCATTGGCCAGCTTGCAGGTCACCACCAGGTTCAGGCCCACGGGCGGGTGAAACTGGCCAAGGGCGATGTTGAGCGTCATCAGCACGCCGAACCACACCGGGTCCCAGCCGAAGTGGGCCATGATGGGCAGAAACAGCGGCAGGAAGATGAAGAAGATGGAAATGCCGTCGATGAACATGCCCGCCAGCAGCAAGATGACGTTGATGGCCAGCAGCATCGCGGTTTCAGACGAAACCGAGCGCACCAGAAAGGCCGCCATGTGCTCGAAGGTGCCCAGCGCGTTGCTCGCCACGGCAAACACCGAGGCCAGCGCCAGGATGGTGAGGATGACAGCGGAAACTTCGCATGACTCCACCAGCACTTCATAAATGGCGCGCCAGTTGAGCGACTTGTAAACCAGCACGCCCACCAGCAGCCCGTAGGTGACGGCCAGCACGGCCGCTTCCGTGGGCGTGACCACGCCGGTGCGCAGGCTGCCCAGAATGATGACGGGCGCCATCAGCGCCCAGATGGCTTCGCGCAGGCTTTTCCAGAACGGCGGGCGGGGCAGGTCCTGCTCGTTGCCCAGCCGCCCCGCGCGCGCCAGCCACACCGCGCCGGCCATCAGCGCCACGCCTGCCAGCACGCCCGGCAGCAGGCCGGCGGCAAAAAGCGCGGGCACGCCAGCGGCGGGCACCAGCATGCTGTAGATGACAAAAGCAATGGAAGGCGGAATGAGAATGTCAGTGGAAGCGCCCGCCGCCACCACCGAGGCCGCGTAGCCGCGCGGGTAGCCCGCCCGCAGCATCTGCGGAATCATTACCGCCCCCACGGCGGATGAGGCGGCGGGGCCGGAGCCGGAAATGCCGCCCAGCACCATCGCCACCAAAATGGTGGTCACGGCCAGCCCGCCCCGGCGCGGGCCGACGATGGCCGAAGCCAGCCGCACCATCGAGCCAGCGATGCCCGCGCGCTCGAAAATGATGCCCGCCAGCACGAACATCGGAATGGCCAGCAGCGGGTATTTGGAGACGCTGCTATACACGTTCAGCGGCACCGAAGACAGCCCCAGGTCGGCCAGCGCCACCACCGCCGTGCCCGCCAGCCCCAGCGTCACCGCCAGCGGCACGCCAGCGGCCAGCAGGCCCACAAAGAGCGCGAACAGCATGATGCTGAGCGTGTCGTAATCCAGATTCATCGGTCAGCCTTTGCAGCCGCCCGGCCGGGCGGCATGGGGTTTCATATCAGAAAGAGGAGCAAATTCAGGCGGGCTAGAAATAGGTTCTGCGCTTATTCATCTAGGACCTGCAGCTATTGATTCAGGAGCTAATTTGGCGCTTTCTCCATTGTTCCTTCCATCCGCTTCATCCCATCACGGCCTCGTCATCGTCGTCTGCGTTGTCATCGGCGCGCGGCGGCAGGAAGAACTCGTAGGGATACACCACCTGCTCGCCGGGCCGCGGCTCCTGCGTGGCCGCCAGAATGGCCTGCGCAATGGCCCCGGCGGACATGGGGCGGTACTTGTCGTACTTGCCCGGCAGCAGGCGGCCAAACAGGCCAAAGGCGGCAATGCCCAGCAGCTCCGTCCAGCGAAAGTCCTGGCGCTGCGCGTCAATCAGCGGCGCGCGCGCAATCACCAGGCTGCGAAAACCGGCCGCCCGCACCGCCTTTTCAGCCTTGGCCTTGGCGCGCAGGTAAAAGTGTTTGGAGTTGCGGCTGGCGTCGGGCGCGGAAACCAGCACGAAGCAGCGCGCGCCCGCCTTGCGGCCCCATTGGGCCAGCGCCTTGGGGTATTCCACATCCACTTGCAAAAAGGCTTCTTCGCTGCCCGCCTGCTTCAGCGTCGTGCCCAGGGCGCAGTAAATGTCATGCACCTGCTCGGGCGGCAGCGCGTCCATGTGGTCGAAGTCGATTTCTTCAACAAACAGCTTGGCGTGGCGGTAATTCAGCGGCTTGCGCACCCAGGCAATCACCCGCCCGTAATCGGGCCGCATCTCGCATATTTGCCGCACCAGCTCGCGGCCCACGGCCCCCGTGGCGCCCACGACCAGAGCGGTTTTGGGAATGGATTCCATCTTTACAGCCTCCTTGAGCTGGCGCCGAGCTTAGAGCAGGTTTCCAAAACCTTGGCCGCGCGCGGCAGCGCATCAGGATGGGCGCAAGGCGCGCAAGCAAGCCCAAACGCTGGCCCAAAGGCTGGCGGCTTTCGCGCGCTGGCGCCCGCTGCCGCTCACTTGTTGGCGTGGTAGGGGGCGAAAACCAGGCTGGCTTCGCTGCCGCCTGCTTGCTTGAGCCAGTCTATGGCGTAGCGCTCGCCAAAGCGGTCGAAAAAAAGCTTCAGGCCGGGGGGCGCGGCCAGCACTTCCATGCCATTGCGCTGCAGGGTTTGCAGGGCTTGCCGGGACTGGTTTTCGCTTTGCGTCCAGCCGCTGTCTTCAGCGGCGCGGGCGGCTTGGAGCACGAGGTTTTTCAGGGCCTCATCCAGCGCGTTGAAGGCCCGGGCGCTGACGAAAACCAGCGTTTTGGGGTAGTAGGCCCGCAGGTCGTAGAAGTATTTGAAGCGCCGCCAGGCGCTCATCTCAACGCCTGTGGCGCCGGAAGTCAGCATGAGGTCCACGCCGCCGCTTTGCAGCGCCTGCTCCAGGGCGGGGCCGCTGGGCAAATCCAGCGCTTGCGCGCCCGCGTATTGGGCAAGCGAGTCGGTGGTCATGTTGTAGGTGCGCATGCGCAGGCCGCGCAAGTCGGCGCCGGTGTTCAAGGGGCTGACGGCATACAGCCCCTGGCCGGGCCAGGGCACGGCGTAAAGCAGCTTCAGGCCACGGGCCGCGAAGTCTTTCTCAAGCACGGGCTTTTGGTATTTCCACAGACGGCGGGCGTCCTGGGGAGAGGCCGTGAGAAAGGGCTGGCTGTCAATGCCCGCAATGGGAAATTCGGCGCTCATGGCGCTGCCCAGCACCTGGCCGCCGGTGATGGCGCCTTCGCCCGTGGCCTTGCGGATGTCGGCCATGCTGTGGGGCTGGCCCAGCGCCTGCACTTGCACCTGAAGGCGGCCCTGGCTGCTTTCGCTCAGGCGGGCGGCAAATTGCCGGAGGTTGTCGGTCATGAAAACGCCGGGGCCGTAGCCAGCGGCGAGCGTCCACTGAATGGCAGACGGGGGCGCAGCGGCCCGCGCAGGGCGGACCCCAGGCAGCCCCGGCAGGACCAGGGCCAAAGCGCCTGCCAGCAGCGCGCGGCGGGCGGGCGCATGGGGCGCGGCATGGAAGGTGTTGGGGGTGATTCGGGGGGTGGCCGGCATGATGTATCTCCTGCATGCGCAGCCGCCTCTGCGGGCGGCTTGCAGCGCGCTTGAAGATTAACTATCACGCCGGTGAAATCAATCACGGATTCCACGAACGGCCAGCGCAGGCGCGCGCTGGCGCGGCTTTCACGCCCACTGCACCACGTCTTGCAGGCGCTGGCGCGTCTTGGGCTGCGGGGCGTTCAGGCGGTAGCCAAAGGCGGCCATCACGCTCAGCTTGAACTGGGCCGGGTCATACAGGCCGCGCCCGGCCAGTGCGCTGTTCATGGCCTCCAGCGGAAAGCCTTCGATGGCGGTGGAATCCACGCCAATCATGGCCGCCGCCGTGAGCATGTTGCCCAGGGCGATGTAGGTTTGCTTGCAGGCCCAGTCGTAAAAAGCGCGCGGGTGGCCGGCCAGCTCAAAGTCTTTCTCGCTGAAATTGCGGAAAAAGCGCAGACGCATCTGCACCGCCTCTTCTGGCAAATGCTGCACTTCGCGCATGAAGCGTGGCAAATAGTCGCCATCGGGCGAGAGCATGGCGGGCTGGCGCGCGAGGATGACGACAAAGTGGCTGCACTCCATGACCTTTTCGCGCGCGCCCCAGGCCATGTCGCGGATGAGCGCGCGCGTTTGCGGCTCTTGCACGACCACAAAGCGCCAAGGCTCCAGGCCAAAGGAGCTGGGCGACAGCCGCCCCGTTTCCAGAATGAAGCGGAAATCGTCGTCGCTGATCTTGCGGGCCGGGTCATACGCCTTGCAGGCGTGGCGAAACTGGTAGGCATCCAGAATGGCTTGCTTGTCCAGCATGGGAAGCTCCTTTCAAAAGAAGAGTGGCAGGGAAAAGCGGCATTGTGCGGCTGGCTGGCCGCCATCAGCGCCCATGAACGCTCCTGCCGGCGCCGCCCTGCCCGGGCCTTGTTCGGAATCACGCCTGCCGTCGCGGCAGCGCTGGCCGGGCGGCTTGAGAACTTGCTCCTGGCCCCACCTCAAAAAAGCGGACAGGCAAGTTATTTTCGCTACTTTATCAATAGCGTGATGTCCTAGTGGAGATTGCGTAAGGCGGCATTTATGGCCCCCTGAATTCGCTCCTGTTTCTGATGCTCTCTGGCAGGCGGCATCCGTTCAAATCGCCCGCAAGCCCGCCCGGAGCCGCGCTTTTGGCGCCCACGGGCAAGCGCTGAACTGCGCTCACAGGCCCAACAATCGGCCCTTCACGCCAATCAGCTTGGCTTGTTCAACGAAAGGAGCTTTCCCTTGTCTCAGTGGTACTTCATCCAGCCCGGCCAAAGCGAGCGCCTGGGGCCGTTTGACGCCGACCAGGCCTTCGCTTATGTGCGCCAGCACCCGGCCGCCCTGTGCTGGCGGCAGGGCCTCTCGGGCTGGCAGCCCGCCCGCGCCATGCCCGAATTCGCCGAAGCCTTTGAAAGCGGCCTGCCGCAAGACATGCCGCCCATTCCGCTGCCCGAGCAGCTGGCGCGCATGCAAAGCGACGACATCGACTACCGCATCGTGGGCAACGACATGCCCTTCGTGGAGGTGGAGCTGGACCCCGGCGAAAGCGCCGTGGCCGAAGCCGGAGCCATGATGTACAAGGACGCCGCCATTGAAATGGGCACCGTCTTCGGCGACGGCTCCCGGCAGGAAGGCGGCCTGATGAACAAGCTGCTGTCCGCCGGGCGGCGCATCGTCACGGGCGAGAGCCTGTTCACCACCGTCTTCACCCACCAGGGGCGCGGCAAGGCGCGCGTGGCCTTTGCCGCCCCCTACCCCGGCACCGTGCTGCCGCTGCGGCTGGCCGAGCACGGCGGCTGCATCATCTGCCAGAAAGACAGCTTTCTGGCGGGCGCGCGCGGCGTACGGCTGGGCGTGTTTTTGCAAAAACGCATCCTCACGGGCCTGTTCGGCGGCGAAGGCTTCATCATGCAAAAGATTGAAGGCGACGGCTGGGTCTTCGTGCACGCGGGCGGCACGCTGGTCGAGCGCGATCTGGCCGCAGGCGAGCGCATTGACGTGGACACCGGCTGCGTCGTCGCCTTCCACCCCGGCGTGAGCATGGACGTGCGCGCCGCCGGCGGCATCAAGAGCATGCTGTTCGCTGGCGAAGGCATGTTTCTGGCAACGCTGACCGGCCCCGGCAAAGTCTGGCTGCAATCGCTGCCCTTCTCGCGCATGGCGGGCCGCATGCTGGCCGCCGCCCCGCAGACGGGCGGCAAGGACGTGGGCGAAGGCTCCGTGCTCGGCGGCCTGGGCCGCCTGCTGGATGGCGACAACGGGTTCTGAAAACCTCAGGCCGCCCGCCGCGCGGAAAGCCGCTTTCCCAAGCCGTTGCCGCAGCCCTGGCGCGAAGCAGGCCAAGGCTGCGGCGCTATTTCGCTCCTCTATTCATAGCGTGATGTCCTAGTGAAAAGAGCGCAGGACGGCATTTTCAACCCCTCATATTTGCTTCTGTTTTTGATGTTCTCCGGCGGGCGGGCAGGCTGGCTCGCCCGCCGAGAGCAAGGGGCGCGGCGCAGGGCGCTAATGCGCCGTGGCGCCCGCAGCGCCCAGGCCGGTTTCGGAGCGCACCTGCTGCGCCTCGAAGGCCTGATGCTCTTCACGCGCGCGGGCGCTGCCGTCCAGCACTGAAAACAGCCAGACGCCGATAAAGCCCAGGCTCATGCTGAACAGCGCGGGCGACGAGTAGGGAAACAGCGCCGAGCCGGGCGGGTTGCCCAGCACGTTCTCCCACACCGAGGGCGAGACGACGGTGAGCGCCACCGACGAAATCAGGCCCAGAAAGCCCCCGGCCACTGCGCCGCGCGTGGTGCAGCCGCGCCATATCACCGACAGCAGCAGCACCGGAAAGTTGGCCGAAGCGGCAATGGCAAAGGCCAGCGCCACCATGAAGGCCACGTTCTGCCCTTCAAACGAAATGCCCAGCAGCACGGCAATCACGCCCAGCACGCCCGTGGTGATGCGCGTGACGCGCAGCTCGTCTGCCACGCGGGCTTTGCCGCCCTTGAACACCGTGGCGTACAAGTCATGCGACACCGCCGTGGCGCCCGAAAGCGTCAGCCCCGCCACCACGGCCAAAATGGTGGCAAAAGCCACGGCAGAAATGAAGCCGTAGAACATATTGCCGCCCACGCTTTTGGCCACCAGCACCGCCGCCATGTTGGATGCGCCCGCGCCGCCGTGAATCATGCCGGTTTCGGTATTGGCCATTTCGGGATTGGTCAAAACCAGGGTAATGGCGCCAAAGCCGATGATGAAAATCAGAATGAAGAAATAAGCCACCCAGGTCGTGGCCCAGAGCACGCTTTTGCGCGCCTCTTTGGCATTGGGCACGGTGAAAAAGCGCATCAAAACATGCGGCAGCCCCATCGTGCCAAACATGAGCGCCATGCCGAAACTGATGGCCGATACGGGGTCTTTAATGAATCCGCCCGGCCCCATAATGGCCAGCCCGGCTTTTTGCGCCGATTCGGGCGTGGCGCCCGGCAATCGCGAGGCAATATCCGTTCGCACGCGCACGGCATCGGCAAAAAGCGCTTCGGGGTTGAAACCGTATTTCAGCATGATCATGAAAGCCATGAAACTCACGCCCGCCAGCAGCATGACGGCCTTGATGATTTGCACCCAGGTGGTCGCCGCCATGCCGCCGAAAAACACATAAACCATCATCAGCGTGCCCACCAGCACCACGGCAATCCAGTAATCCAGCCCGAAAAGCAGTTTGATGAGCTGGCCCGCGCCCACCATTTGCGCAATCAGATAAAACGCCACCACCACCAGCGTGCTGCTGGCGGCAAAGGCGCGGAAAGGCCCCTGCCTGAAGCGGTAGCCCGCCACGTCGGCAAACGTAAAGCGCCCCAGATTGCGCAGCCGCTCGGCCAGCAAAAAGGTCATGATGGGCCAGCCCACCAGAAAGCCGGTGGAATAAATCAGCCCGTCATAGCCCGAACTCATCACGGCGGCCGAAACGCCCAGAAAGGCGGCGGCGGACATGTAATCGCCCGCAATGGCCAGCCCGTTTTGAAAGCCAGTGATGCCGCCGCCTGCGGTGTAGAAGTCAGACGCCGAGCGCGTGCGCTTGGCCGCCCATTTGGTGATGCCCAGCGTGGCCAGCACGAACATCATGAACATGATGATGGCCGTCCAGTTGGTGGCCTGCTTGGCCGTCTCGCCCACATCGCCAGCCGCATGGGCCGCGCCTGCTGCAAGAAAAGCCAGCGCGGCAAAAACAAAATGGATAATGGAACGGGTGGAAAACCGGTTTTTCATTTTGCGCCCTCCTCCTGGCTTTCACGAATGATTTCCTGCGTGAGCCGGTCAAACTCGCCATTGGCGCGGCGCACGTACAGGCCGGTGATGGCGACGGAAAAAACAATCACGGCCAGACCCAGCGGAATGCCAATGCTCATGACGCCGCTGCCAATGGGGCGCGATAAAAATGCCTTGTCAAATGCAATCAGGCAGATATAGCCGTAAAAAACGATCAGCATCAGAATACTGAGCGCCCAGCCGTAGCGGCTGCGCGTGCGCTTGAGCTTCTGATATTTGGGGCTGCGGCTGATGCGCGCGGCCATGGAATCATTCATCGCGTGTCTCCTGGTTTCATGGACGAAACGCGCGGGCGCTCATGTGCATTCATCAGCCCGCGCCAAACCATTCTAGAAATCCGCAAGGCTGGCGGAATCCATGAAAACGAGGGGAAGGGAAAATACCGGGCGGGTAATTACCGGGCGGGTAAACACCGGGCGGGTAAACACCGGGCGGGTAAACACGGGCGGGTTTATACGGAAGGAAGAGGCGCAAACGGCGCTCCGCCTGGTGAAAACCCTGAAAAATACGCGCGCTGCGGACGTGCAGGGCGAATGCCATCGCCGCCCGCCCAAGGCTGCCGCCAAAGCGGCCTTTCCTGAACGCCCTCCTAAAATTCGCCGTTTTTCCTTCGCAAGAACCGACCGCCGCCATGACCCAAGCCGATCACGCCAATGCCGCGCCCGCCCGCGAACAGCCGCAAGACGAAAACAAGCTCATTGCCGAGCGCCGTGAAAAGCTCAAGGCCCTGCGCGAGCGCCAGGCCGCTGGCGGCGCGGTGGCTTTTCCCAATGATTTCAAGCCGCAGGACCGCGCAGCAGCCTTGCAGGCCGCGCACGGCGGCAAAACGGGCGATGAGCTGCAGGCGGGCGAAAAAATCAGCGCCAGCATCGCCGGCCGCCTGATGCTCAAGCGCGTGATGGGCAAAGCCAGTTTCGCCACCGTGCAAGACGCCACGGGCCGCATTCAGATTTATGTGACGCGCGAAGACGTGGGCGAAGAAGCCTATGCCGACTTCAAGCGCTGGGATTTGGGCGACATCATCGCCGCCGAAGGCTATGTTTTCAAAACCCAGAAAGGCGAGCTTTCCATTCACGCCACGCGCCTGCGCCTGCTCACCAAAAGCCTGCGCCCGCTGCCCGACAAATTCCACGGCATGCAGGACCAGGAGCTGAAATACCGCCAGCGCTACGTCGATCTCATCATGGACGAAAGCGCCCGCCAGCGCTTTGCCCTGCGCAGCCGCGCGCTGGCCGTGCTGCGCGAATTCATGGTCAATGAAGGCTTCATGGAAGTGGAAACGCCCATGCTGCACCCCATTCCGGGCGGCGCCAACGCCAAGCCCTTCGTCACCCACCACAACGCGCTGGAGCAAGACATGTTTCTGCGCATCGCGCCCGAGCTGTATCTCAAGCGCCTGATCGTCGGCGGCTTCGAGCGCGTGTTTGAAATCAACCGGAGCTTTCGCAACGAAGGCGTCAGCGTGCGGCACAACCCCGAATTCACCATGATGGAGTCTTACGCCGCCTACTGGAACTATCTGGACCAGATGGACTGCGCCGAGCGCCTGTTCCGCACCCTCGCGCAGCGGCTGCTGGGCACGCTGCAACTGACTTACCAGGGCCGCAGCGTGGACTTGAGCCAGCCCTTTGCCCGCATGACCATCCGCGAAGCGCTGCACGCGCACACCGACATTGGCGCGCACGTTGATGACGCCGCCGCGCTCATCTCGCGCCTGAAAAAGCTGGGCCTGAGCGAAGAAAAAGACCAGCTTTCCCGGCGCAGCCTGCCCGCGCTGCAAGTGATGTACTTTGAAGAAGCCGTGGAGTCCGAGCTGTGGCAGCCCACCTTCATCATGGAGCACCCCACCGAAATCAGCCCCTTGGCCCGCGCCAACGACGCGCGCCCCGAAGTGACCGAGCGCTTCGAGCTGTACATCACCGGCCGCGAAATGGCCAATGGCTTCAGCGAACTCAACGACGCCGAAGACCAGGCCGCACGCTTTCAGCAGCAAGCCAGCGCCAAAGACGCGGGCGACGATGAAGCCATGTATTACGACGCCGATTACGTGCGCGCCCTCGAATACGGCATGCCCCCCACGGGCGGCATTGGCGTGGGCATAGACCGCACCATGATGCTGCTGACCGACAGCCCCAGCATCCGCGACGTCATCCTCTTTCCCGCCCTGCGGCGCGAGGCGTGAGCGGCCGCGAGCCGTGTTGGAGCCGTGTTGTTCAGGGGCCGGGCTTGAGTCTGGCTTGAAGCGAGCCGTCAGGGCCTGTTTTCGCTTCTCTTTTCATAGCACGAGGTCCTGACGAAATGGGCGCAAAGGCAGTTTTTCGTGGCTTAAATTTGCTCCTTTTTCATATGCCGCCTGCGGCCTCAGTTGGACGGGCCTGCCAAAGCCGCAAACCGGCATGCAGCGCCAGCGGCTATTGACCATCAGCGCCTGCCGCCCTCTGAAAAAAGCGCCGCAGGCATGGCGGCAGGCCAGGCGCAAAGACCGGCTGCTCTTGAAACAAGAGCGAATTCAAGGGGACAAAAAAGCCTGAGGTCCTGATGAAATCTGCGCAGGCAGCTATTGTTTGAATAGCGAAAAGCAGCCATCCGGGCCGCCTGCCTGTTCCACGTGGGTGGTCTTGGCGCACAGGCACAAAAAAACCGCCTCAAGGCGGTTTTTTGCTTTTGCCGGCAGCGCACCCGTTTCAAACGGCAGGCGGAGGCTTGATGCGCCCGCCCGGGCTGTGTTGGGAAAGAAAAGCTCAGGCTGCTGCGGCTTGGGACAGCGCCTTGACCTTGGCAGACAGGCGGCTCTTGTCGCGGGCGGCCTTGTTCTTGTGGAAGATGCCCTTGTCGGCCACGGTGTCCACCACCGATTGCATGAGGGCGAAGGCGGCCTTGACCTTGTCCAGATCGCCTGCGGCCACGGCCTTGTCCACGTTTTTCACGGCGGTGCGGTACTTGGAGCGCAGCGAGGTGTTGGCGGCGTTGATTTTGGTGTTCTGGCGCACGCGCTTGCGGCCGGAGGCCAGGCGCGGGTTCTTCTTTTTGGGTTTGGCTGATGCCATGTGTATGTTCCTTGAAGGTTTGTGGATGTTGCTGGCAAAACGGCGAATTATAGGTTGATGCGTCTGAACACGAAGTCAGGCAGGCAGCGCACGATGAGCATGATGAGCGCCCATTTGCCCGGCGCGTAAACCACCGCCCTGCCCCGGTCGATGCCGCGCACGATGCAGCGGGCCACTTCTTCAGGCGCGGCCATTGAGGCGCGGCCAGTGCCGGTTTTCAGGTGCGCCGTCATGGGCGTGTCAGTGGGGCCGGGCTTGATGAGCACGGCGCGCACAGGGCTTTTTTGCAGCGCCAGGCGGTGTTGCAGGCCCTGCATGTAGCGGGCAACCAGGCCCTTGGCCGCGCCATAGACGTAGTTGGATTTGCGCCCGCGATCGCCCGCCACGGAGCCGATGACGGCGACGGCGCCGCGCCCGGCCTGCTGCATGGCGTTGGCCAGCGCTTCGGCGTAGAGCGCGGGGGCCACGCCGTTGATCCATTGCGCGTCGGCATTGGCTTGCAGGTTTTGCTCGCAGGCGTCCTGGTCGGGCAGCAGGCCGAAGGCCACGAGCGCCACATCAGGCGGCGCAGGCGTTTGCAGGCTGGCCACGCATTGGGCGATGGCGGCGGCGCTGGTGAGATCGGCCTGGGCGTGCGTGGCAATTTCAGACGCCGGGCTGCGCGCTTTCAGGTCGGCGGCGATGCGGCGCAGTTTTTCTTCGTCGCGGCCTATCAGGGTCAGCGTGAGGGGTTCGCGCTCGACCCACAGGCGTGCGCAGTGTTCGGCGATGGCGGAGGTGGCGCCGATGATGGCGATGTGTTTGCGGCTCATGAGGATGCGTTTTCAAAAAAATGTCCCGGGCGCTTATTGAGTGCTCGTCAGGCGCCCATCAGGCGGCGCGAGAGGGACGAGCTGATGCCCGGATCGCGGTAGGGCAGAAATTCCTGCAACCGGGGGTAGGCGGCCTCGAAATATTTGCGCGGCCAGCGCGCGTCTTTGGCCAGGTAGATGCGGCCGCCCGCTTCATGAACGATGGCGTCCAGCCGCTCGAAAAGCGCCAGCGTGGACGCCCCCCGGTTGGGAAAGTCCAGCGCCAGCGTGATGCCGGGCATGGCAAAGCCCAGCATGCCTGCCGAGGGCGTGTCGCCCATCGTCTTGAGCACGGCCAGAAACGAGCCTTGGCCCGATGCGCCTATGGCGTCCAGCATGGCCTGCACCGCTTCGGCCCCGCCCGCGTGCGGCACGACGCACTGGTATTGGTAAAAGCCGCGCGGGCCGTAGAAGCGGTTCCAGTCCTGAATGTGATCGAGCGGGTAGAGAAACGGCTCGTAATAGGCCAGCCCCCGGCCCGCCTTCAGCCGGTGGGCGTGGTAGTAGGCCAGGTTGAACAGGCGCAGCGACAAGGGGTTGATGAGCGAAAACGGCGGCGTCAGCGGCATGCGCCAGCGCCGCTGGCGCGCAGCGGGCCGCCGCACGGCTTCTTTCACCAGGTTGCCGCGCATGAAAATGCCCCGCGTGCCGCTGCGATGGCGCAGGCAGTCGATCCACGAGACGGTGTGCGCCCAGCCTTGCTGCCCGGTTTCGGCATTGATCACCAGAAATTCCGCCAGGCTGCCAAAGGGCTGCACGTCCACCTCAAACCAGGGGCTTTGAATGCGTTCGAGCTGCAACTGCGCCTGCGTGATCACGCCCGTCAGCCCCAGGCCGCCTACCGTGGCGGCAAACCAGTCCGCCTGTCCGCCTTGGGGTGCGGCGTCAATCACCTGCCCGTCGGTGCGCGCCAGGCGCAGGCCGCGCACGTGCTGGCCGAAGCTGCCCGCGCTGTGGTGGCTTTTGCCGTGCACGTCGTTGGCGATGGCCCCGCCCACCGTCACCATTTGCGTGCCGGGCGAAACAGGCAGCATCCAGCCGCGCCGGATGGCCAGGCGCTGCACGTCGCGCAGCAGCGCGCCGGCTTCGCAGGTGAGCACGCCTTCGTTTTCGTCAAAGCGGATGAAGCGGTCCAGCCCGCGCGTGGCCCACAGCGTGCCGCCGGGGTTCAGCGCCACATCGCCATAGCTGCGCCCCGCGCCATATGCAATGCCAGGCCGGCCCGCTTGCAGCTGCGCCAGCAGCGCCGGGCCATCGGCCTGCGTGAGCGCCTGCCAGTCGTGCGCATCGCGCGTCAGACGGCCCCAGCTTTCAACGGGCATTTTCGGCATGGCGTTTCCTTTTCATTTTGAAAAAAAGCGGGCGGTTTTCACGCCGGCTGCTGCACAAAAACGAATTTTTTATCCAGGTGGTATTTGGCGGCATAACCGATTCCCAGGCCCATCACGCCGCCCAGATAACGCATGAAATCATCCCTGAACAGAATTTCAAAGAGCCATTCCGCGCCCCAGAAAACCAGTGTTGTCAAAATGCCCATCAGGGAATAAAGCATGAACAGGCGGCTGTCATGCGCGGCATTTTCCGGCTTGAAGCAGAAGATGTAGCGCTTGTCCAGCGCATATTTCACGGCCAGCCCGGCCAGTGTGCCCGCCATGATGGAAGCCGCTACGGTATCCAGCGGCCGGGGCGCGAATCGCAGCCATAGCGCCTGGGAGGCGATATTGACTGCCGTCGCTGCCACGGCGAACAAGGCATAAAGCAGTGCAATGCGCATGAAGTAAAGTGTGAAAAACCTTTTGTTTCCCTGAAAACCATCATGAATCGTAATGGCCCGGCCGCTTCCGCCGCGCGCTGCGCTGCCGGGCTGATCCGGCTGATGCGTCCCCGGCAGTGGATCAAGAACGGCTTCGTGCTGGCTCCGCTGCTGTTCACGGGGCAGTTCTGGCAGGCTGACCGCGCGGGTCAGGCGCTGCTGGCCGCGCTGCTGTTTTGCCTGGCGTCTTCGGCGGTTTACATCGTCAATGACTGGCGCGACGCGGAGCGCGACCGGCAGCATCCCGTCAAACGGCGCGAGCGCCCCCTGGCGTCGGGCGCCGTGACGCCGCGCATGGCGCTGGCGCTGCTGCTGGCGCTGGGCGCGCTGCTGGCTGCGGGCGCGTGGATGCAGCCGGGCGTCATGGCCGTCATCGGCATCTACCTGGCGCTGAACCTGGCCTACAGCTTCGGCCTCAAGCATCAGCCGGTGATCGACATCTTCATCGTCGCCAGCGGCTTCGTGCTGCGCGCGCTGGCGGGCGCGGTGGCGCTGGAGGTGAAGCTGTCTTCCTGGATGTTCGTCACCACGCTGTGCCTGGCCCTGTACATGGCGGCCATCAAACGCAGGCAGGAGCTGGCGCGCTCGGGCGACAAGGGGCGGCAGGTGCTGCAACGCTATTCGCTGCCGCTGATTGAGCGCTACGCCGAAATGTCCGCCACGGGCGCGCTGGTGTTCTACAGCCTCTACGTCATGTCGGCCCATCCGGAGCTGATCGTGAGCATTCCGCTGGTGCTCTTCGGACTGTTCCGCTACTGGTATGTGGTAGAGATGAAAAAAGGCGGCGAATCGCCCACGGACGTGCTGCTGTCCGACTGGCAGCTGATGGCTGCCGTGCTCACCTGGCTGCTCTTGTGCGCATGGAGGCTGGCGGGGTCATGAAAACCTGGAGCTACCTGCTGGCCCCGTTTGCCGCCTGGCTGGCGGCGGGCTGCCTGAAATTCGTCATCAACAGCCTGCGCGCGGGCAAGCCGGCCTTCGGGCTGATTGGCTACGGCGGCATGCCCAGCAACCACAGTGCCATCGTCAGCAGCATGGCCGCGCTGACGGCCCTGCGCGAGGGGCTGGACAGCGCGGCCTTCGGCGTGGCGCTCACGCTGGCCTTCATCGTCATGCTCGACGCCGCCAGCCTGCGCCGCCAGGTGGGCCGCCACGCGCAGGCGCTGAACGAGCTGCGGCCTGAAGAAAAGGCCCGTTTGCGCGAGCGCATGGGGCACACGCCCTTTGAAATCGCAGGCGGCATCGCGGTAGGCTGCGCCGTGGCCTGGCTGCTGCGCTGACCAGCGCCCGGCTGCACCGCAGGCAGGCCCGCGACAATCGGCGCGGCAGCCTGGGCCTGGCATCTGCCGTGCCGGTCCGGGCCACAGCGCAGCCCTCCGTCCGTCATCGCCATCCGATTCCATGAAACGCCCAACCCGCGCGGCCGCAGCGCCGCAGCCCTGCTGGCGCCGCCTCTTGCAAACCGCATCAGAAAAAGGAGCAAATTCAGGTGCCTTGAAAAGGCCGTTCCCGCTTATTTCGCTGGGAGATCATGCTATGGATCGAGGAGCGAAATACGCCTCTGCTTTTCTGCCTGCCCGCCCAGCATGAGCCTGTTCAAATCCGCCTCCACCGTTTCCCTGCTCACGCTGGCCTCGCGCGTCACGGGGCTGCTGCGCGACTGGCTCATGGCCTCGGCCTTTGGCGTCAGCGGCCTGACTGACGCCTTCAACGTGGCCTTTCGCATTCCCAATCTGCTGCGGCGGCTGTTTGGCGAAGGCGCGTTCAGCCAGGCTTTCGTGCCCGTGCTGGCCGCCAGCAAGGAGCGCGATGGCATCGAGGCCACGCGGCATCTGATTGACGCCGTGGCCACCGCGCTGGCCTGGGCGCTGGCGGCCACCTGTCTGGCGGGCATGCTGGCCGCGCCGCTTTTGGTGCTGCTGCTGGCCAGCGGTCTGGATGCGGCCAGTTTTGAGGCCGCCGCGCGCATGACGCGCTGGATGTTTCCCTACATCGGCTGCATGTCGCTGGTGGCCCTGTCGGCGGGCATTCTGAATACGTGGAAGCGCTTTGCCGTGCCCGCCGTCACGCCCGTGCTGCTGAACCTTTGCATGATTGCCGCCGCCTGGCTGGGCGCGCCGTTTTTCGCACGGCTGGGGCTGGAGCCGATTTACGCCATGGCCGCCGGCGTCATGCTGGGCGGCGCATTGCAGCTGGCAGTGCAAGTGCCTGCGCTGCGCCGCCTGGGGCTGCTGCCGCGCATTGCCTTGAGCTGGCAGCGCCTGCGCGCCGCCTGGGCCGACGCAGGCGTGCGCCAGGTGCTCTCGCTCATGCTGCCCGCCTTGCTGGGTGTGGGCGTGGCGCAGCTTTCGCTGCTCATCAACACGCAAATTGCCTCGCACCTGGCCAAAGGCAGCGTCACCTGGGTGTGGTATGCCGACCGGCTGATGGAATTTCCCACCGCCTTGCTGGGCGTGGCGCTGGGCGTGGTGCTCACACCGCAGCTCACGGCCGCGCGCGCCAGCGGCGACGGGGCGGCCTACTCGGCCATGCTGGACTGGGGCCTGCGCCTGGTGCTGCTGCTGGGCCTGCCGTGCGCGGCGGCGCTGCTGGTTTTTGGCACGCCGCTGATTGCCACGCTCTTTCACTACGGCCAGTTCAGCGCGGGCGACGTGCAGCGCGTGGCGCTGGCGCTGGCCGGCTACGGCGCGGGCCTGGTGGGCCTGGTGGCCGTGAAGGTGCTGGCCCCCGGCTACTACGCCAGCCTGGACATTCGCACGCCCGTGAAGATTGCCGTGGCCGTGCTGGCGCTCACCCAGTGCCTGAACCTGCTGCTGGTGCCGCACTTGCAGCATGCGGCGCTCACGCTTTCCATCGCCCTGGGCGCGCTGGTCAATGCCGCCTGGCTGCTGCGGGGCCTGCGCCGCCGTGGCAGCTACCGCCCGCAGCCCGGCTGGCGTTTGTTTGCCTTGCAGGTGCTGGCCGCCACGCTGCTGATGGCCGCCTTTTTGCTCTGGGGCAGCCGCCATTTCGACTGGATCGCCCTGCGCGCCGCGCCCTTGCAGCGCGTGGCCCTGCTGGCGGGGCTGATGGCGGCGGCTGGCGGCATCTACTTTGGCGCGCTCGCCGCAGGCGGCGTGCGCCTGCGGCAGCTGGCGCGGCGCTGAGAACGAACCCCAAGCCTGTCCGTGGCAGACGAATGGAGCCAATGGTGCGGGCCTTGCAGCCTGGCTCCATCCGCCATGCTGCATCAAAAACAAGAGCTAATTTGAAGGTTGAAAAACGGCTCTTGCGCCCATTGCACTAGGACCTCATGCTATGAATCGAGGAGCAAATATCCCCTCGCATTCGGCAAGGCTGCAAGGCATGGCGCAGCCCGTGCGTCCAGGGCTGGCTCGCCGCCATGCCTTGCCCTGGCTCCTTTCGGCTCCAAGGGCAGGCGGCAGATGCCCTGCCCTGAATGCCCGCCCGAAGTCTGGCTGAGGCTATTTTTTGGCCTTCGCCTTGGCGGGCGCTGCCGCTTTGGTTTTGGCCGCAGACGCTTTGCCCGCCGGTGCCTTGGCGGGCGCTTTGCCCGCGCCAGCCTTGGCCTTGCCTGGCGCCACCGTCACTTTGACCCGGCCTTTGCCGGCCTGGGCGGCGGCGGCGCGCCTGGCGCTGGCCTTGCTGCGGGGGGCGGCCTTGGGCTTGCCCGCGCGCATGGGCAGGTAGAGGGTGATGCTCTGGCCCGCCTTCAGGCTGGCAGTGGCGCTGGTTTTGTTCCAGCCGGCCACGGTGCCAGGCGGCAGGTCGTAGCGGCGGGCGATGCGGTCGATGGTGTCGCCCTTGCGCGCGCGCAGCACGGTTTTGCGCAGCACGACTTCGGGCGTGAAGGCCACGCGGGCGTTGTTGACGATGCTGGCGCTGACGGCCAGCGCCTGGCCCTTGCCGCGCGGCGCGAGCAGGGCCGCGCCGGCGCTGACCTTCACATGCGGCGGTATGTGGTTGAGCGTGCGGAAGGCGTCTTCGCTCATGCCCACTTCGCGCGCGGCTTCGGCCACGCTCATGGTGCGCGGGGCCACCCACACGGTGTGGCTGGCCAGCGGGGCCTTGGGGTCCATGGCCGCCAGGTTTTGCTTGAAGGTGGCGGCGTTTTCCCAGGGCAGCAGGATGTGCTCGGCGGCCTGGGCGAAGATGACGGAGCGCTTCATGCCGGGGTTGAGGGCGCGCAAATCGTCCAGCCGCACGCCGGCCAGCTCGGCGGCCAGGGCCACGTCGATGTCGCGGGTGATGGCAACGGTGTCGAAGAAGGGGTGGTTGCCAATGTCGGGCAGCGAGGCGTCGAACTTGCCGGGGTCGGCAATGATGTTTTTGACGGCTTGCAGCTTGGGCACGTAGTTGCGGGTTTCGTCGGGCATGCGCAGGTCTTCGTAGCGCAGGCCCAGGCCCGCCTTGCGGTTGCGCTCCAGCGCGTTGGCCACGTTGCCCGGCCCCCAGTTGTAGGCGGCCAGGGCCAGGTGCCAGTCGCCGAATTTGTCGTGCAGCTGTTGCAGGTAGTCCAGTGCGGCGTTGGTGGAGGCGATGATGTCGCGCCGGTCATCGCGCAAGGCGTTTTGGCGCAGCTCGAAATGGGTGCCCGTGGCAGGCATGAACTGCCACAGCCCGGCAGCCTTGGCGCTGGAGACGGCCTGCGGGTTGAAGGCCGATTCGATGTAAGGCAGCAGCGCCAGCTCGGAAGGCATGCCGCGCATCTCGGCTTCTTCGACGATGTGAAAGAGATACATGCGCGAGCGCTCGACCATGCGCTGGATGTAGTCGGGCCGGCCCGCGTACCACTGCTCTTGCTTGCGCACCAGGTCATTGCTCAGATCGGGCATGGCGAAGTTGCCGCGCACGCGCTCCCAGATGTCCGCCGGGGCGTTCAGGGGCGTGACGGGGCGGCCCTGCATGTCGCGCACCGTCAGCGGCGACATGGGCACGTAAGGGCGGATGCCCGCGCCGGGGCCGGTGGGCGAAGGGCGTATCTGCGCCTGCGGGCCTTCTTCTTCGGCGGCTGGCGAGGCGGCCGGGCGGGCGTCTGTGGATGCGGCAGCGTCAGTCTGCCCGGATGCGGGGGGCGTGGCAGGCCGGGTGGCGCAGCCCGCCAGAAAAACGGCGGCAGCCAGCGCCAGCGCCTGCAAAGTGCGTTGGGTGGTCATGAGAAACGGTTCTTCCATTCACGAAGGGCGGCAAAAACGGCCACGGCATCCGCAGCCTCGCCGCTGGCAGAGCCTGCGCCAGACACGGCGGGCGCAGGCACGGGCGCGCGGCGCGCGGCGCTCGCAACTTGCGGCACGCGGCAGCGCAGAAAAGGATTGATGGCTTTTTCCTGCCCGATGGTGCTGGGCAGCGTGGGCTGGCCCGCTTCGCGCAGCGCCTGGCAGTGTGCCTGCCAGCGCGCCAGCTGTGCGTTGTCAGGCTCCACGGCGCGGGCAAAGCGCACATTGGCCAGCGTGTATTCGTGGCCGCAGCACACGCGGGTGTCATCGGGCAGCGCGGCCAGCGCGTCGAGCGAGGCGAGCATTTGCGCGGGCGTACCTTCAAACACGCGGCCGCAGCCGCCTGAAAACAGCGCGTCGCCGCAAAACAGCAGCGGCGCGCTGACGCCATTGGCTTCTACCTGCTCGCAAAAGTAGGCCACGTGCGTGGCCGTATGCCCCGGCACGGCCAGCACCTGCCATTGCAGGCCCAGCAGCGGCACGGCATCGCCGCCCTGCACCACGGTCAAGGGCGCGGGTGTGGGCGAGGGCAGCAAAACCTGCGCAGGGCCGAACACCGGCGCGCCCGTGGCCGCATGCAGCGCGGCTGCGCCGCCCGTGTGATCGGCGTGGTGGTGCGTCAATAGAATGCCCGCCAGCGTCAGGCGGCCATTGGCGGGCGCAGCCGGTGCAGCCAGCGCGCGCAGCACCGGGGCGCTGTCGCCGGGGTCCACCGCCAGCGCCTGGCGGCCATCGTGCAGCAGCCAGACGTAGTTGTCGTTCAGGGCGGGCAGGGCAAGCAATTCCATGAGCCAAAAATTATCCATGAGGGGCCGGCGCGCCTGCCCGCAAAAGCGGCCGGCCACCGGCAAGGCGGCCGCCCATCATCAAAAAAGAAGAGCGAATTCAGGAGCCTTGAAAAGCCGTCTGCGCCCATTCCACCAGGACATCATGCTATGAAACGAGGAGCGAATTTACACCCCTTTCAAGGCGGAATGCAGCCAGCGCATGGGGCGCTGCGATGATGGCCGCGTCCGATTGGTTCCGCACCCCGCCCGGCCAGGCCCTGCTGCGCTGGGAGCAGGCGCAGTTCGACGCCGCCGTGGCCGATGTTTTCGGCTACCACGCCCTGCAACTGGGCCTGCCTGAAATCGACGCCCTGGCCGCCAACCGCATGCCCCACCGCTGGCTGGCCCTGCCCGATGCAGCCGGTACGGCCCAGGCTGCTCAAGCCGCCGCCCAGGATGCGCCCGCCGGGCGCATCCTGCTGGCCGCCAGCCCCGCCGCGCTGCCTTTTGCCGAAGGCAGCCTCGATCTGATCGCCCTGCCGCACACGCTGGAGCTGTGCGGCGACCCCCACGCCGCCCTGCGCGAAGCGCACCGCGCGCTGATGCATGAGGGGCGCCTCGTTATCACCGGCCTGGTGCCCTGGCGCGCGCGCCTGTGGCAGCGCCTGCACGGCGGCGGCCCGCTGTATCTGCCGCCAGGGCATGAATTCATCGCCCCGCAGCGCCTGCGCGACTGGCTGCGCCTGCTCGGCTTCGAGCTGTGCGAACAGCGCTACGGCAACGACAGCGGCTTGCCGCCGGGCGCTGGCTGGCTGCGCCAGCTGGCCGCGCGCCTGGCGCGCGCTGGCGCGACGGGCTGGCCCATCACCCGCGCGGCCTGGTGCATCAGCGCCATCAAGCGCGCCCACGGCATGCGCCTGATTGGCGCGGCCTGGAAAACGCCCGCCGCCCGCCTGGCCCCCGTGCCCGCCGCCAGCCGTGCGGCCAACCCGCCCGCCCGGCGCCAGCGCGGACAATCCGCGCCCCGCTCCCAGAAAGGTCAATGAGCTTTGGACACCGTAGAGATCTACACCGACGGCGCCTGCAAAGGCAACCCCGGCCCCGGCGGCTGGGGCGCGCTGCTGCGCAGCGGCAAATATGAAAAACAGATGTGCGGCGGCGAAGCGCGCACCACGAATAACCGCATGGAGCTGCTGGCCGTCATTCAGGCCCTGGGCGCCCTCAAGCGCCCCTGCCGCGTGGATCTGTACCTCGACAGCCAGTACGTGCGCCAGGGCATCACCGAATGGATACACGGCTGGAAAGCCAAAGGCTGGCGCACTGCCAGCGGCCAGCCCGTGAAAAACGCCGACCTCTGGCAGCGCCTGGACGCGCTGGCCGGCGGCGGCCCGCACGAGATCCGCTGGCACTGGGTCAAGGGCCACGCCGGCCACCCCGGCAACGAACGCGCCGACGCCCTCGCCAACCAGGGCGTGCCCAAGGCCGCCGCCTGATACGCCCGCTCTTTTCCGCCAGCGCAGCGGCTGATTCCATCAAAAACAGGAGCAAATCCAGGGGGATGAAAATGACGTTTGCGCACATTCCACTAGGACACCACGCTATCAATCAAGAAGCGTATTCCGGCCTGCGAACCAGCCTGGCGCGCTGCCCCATGCGATCCGCTTGCGCCCACGGGAGCGGGCCGTGGGCGGGCGCTCAAGAGGCCAGGTCGGCCTGGCTGGTGAAGGCGTCGGCGTAGAACTCGCTTTCGGGCAGGCGGGCGCGGGTGGTGAAGTCGTGGCGGGCGGCCCGCACCATGGCAGGAGCGCCGCAGGCATAGACCTGGTGGCCGGAGAGATCGGGGCAGTCTTGCAGCACGGCTTCATGCACGTAGCCGGTGCGGCCCTGCCAGCCGTCTTCGGGCTGGGCGGCGGAGATGACAGGCACGTAGCGCAGGCCGGGCATGGCCGCTTGCTGTGCCAGCACCCATTCGTGCATGTACAGGTCTTGCGGGCGGCGGCCGCCCCAGTAGAGCGCGGCGGGGCGGGCAATGGCGTGGCGCTGCATGTGCTCGATGATGGCCTTGATGGGCGCAAAGCCCGTGCCTGAGGCCAGCAGCACGATGGGCTTTTGGGAGTCTTCACGCAGAAAAAAGCTGCCCAGCGGGCTTTCGGCGTGCAGGATGTCTTTCACTTTCAGCCCGCCGCCAAACACCTGGTCGGTGAATTTGCCGCCCGGCAGGTGGCGGATGTGCAGATCGACGTAGCGTGCGCCGCGCTTTGGGCCAGGCGCTTCATCCTCCGCCTCTTGCGGGGCGCTGGCCATGCTGTAGCTGCGGCGGCTGCCGTCGGGCAGGGTGAATTCCATGAACTGCCCGGCGCGCCAGGGCGTGGGCTGGTTGGCGGGCAGTTGCAGCCGCACGCGCATCACGTCAGGCGCGAGGCGCTCCAGCTCGGCCACACGCACAGGCATTTTGCGCGGCGGGTAGAGGCTGGCGAGCGTGACCTGATCGCACTCCAGCACCACATGGCCCAGCGCGCGGGCGCGGCATGTCAGGGTGTAGCCCTGCGCGGCCTCGTCGGCGGACAGGGCGCTTTCCAGATGCCCGCCCAGGGCCACCTGGCCGTAGGTGACCTTGCATTTGCACGCGCCGCAGGCGCCCTCCTGGCAGCCATAGGGCAGGCCCACGCTCTGGCGCAAGGCGGCGGCCAGCAGGGTTTCATCAGATTCGGCTTCAAAGCTGAAGCCGCCGGGTTGCACGGTAACGGAAAAGCTCATTTGGGTATCGTCGTGGGCTGTTTTGGGAGCCTGCCTGCAATCTGCCTGTGGGCGCAAAAAGCATGAAAAGCGTGGATTCGGGCGGTTTGCGCCTTGCAGTCCATCCCGGTTTCCACGCTTTTGCCTTTCACGGCCAGATTGCGAGCAGGCTCTGAATGAAGAAACCGCCTGCAAAAACTGCGAGGCGGTTCCGGGAGCGGATTTTGCCTGTGAACCTTTTTTTCTGCGGCGCGCGCCCCCGCGCGCTGCCCGCCCGCTTTCGCCGCGCGCGCGTGCTCATCGTCGGCTGCGGCGATGTGGGCGTGCGCGCGGCCCGCCTGCTGTTGCCGCGCGTGCGCGTGCTGGCCCTGTGCCGCAGCGCCGCCAAGGCGGCCGCTTTGCGGCAGATGGGCATTACGCCGCTGGCGGGCGATTTGGACGCGCCAGCCAGCTTGCGGCGGCTGGCTGCTTGGGTGGGGCGCGCGGGGCGCGTGCTGCACTTGGCGCCACCCGCGCCTTCATCGAATGACGGGGGCGACGCGCGCACCCTGGCGCTGGCGCGCGCCCTGCGCCGCCGCTGGCCGGCCGCGTTCATTTACGGCTCCACTTCCGGCGTTTATGGCGATGCCCAGGGCGGCTTCACGCCCGAAACCCGCCCGCTGCGCCCGCAAACCGCGCGCGCGCGCCGCCGCGCCGCCGCCGAAGCCGTGCTGCGCCCGCTGGGCGCTGCCGTGCTGCGCATTCCCGGCATCTACGCCGCCGACCGCCCCGGCGGCTCGCCCCGCGCCCGGCTGGAGCGGCGCGCGCCCGTGCTCGCCGCGCCGGATGACGTTTACACCAGCCACATCCACGCCGAAGACCTGGCCCGCGCCTGCGCCCTGGCCCTGTGGCGCGCCCGCCCGCGCCGCGCCTACAACGTGTGCGACGACAGCCAGATGAAGATGGGCGACTGGTTCGAGCTGGCTGCGCGCCTGTGCGGCCTGCCTTGCCCGCCGCGCATGCCCCGCGCCGAGGCCGAAGCTGCGCTGCCCGCGCTGCAAATGAGCTTTCTGCGCGAATCACGCCGCCTGACCAACCAGCGCCTCAAGCGCGAGCTGCGCCTGAAGCTGCGCTACCCCACGGCGGAAAGCGGACTGAAAGCCGCCCTGCTACTGGATTGATAGCGGCCCGCGCTGATTTCACGGGGACTTGCGGGCGTTTGGCATGCAAATGCGCAGGCTGAAGCGCTTTTTTCATTATCTGCGTTCCATACAGAAACACGGCGCAGGACAAATACAATGCAGCAATCAATCCATTTGCGCAATAAAACATTTGTTTGATCAATCGCCAGCCGGGATATCGCTTCTGCCGGAATATAAAGCCTGAAAATGCGGCGCCCATCATTATTCAGGGGCTTAGGAAGCGAGGTTGATTTGGGTTTGGACAAGCACTTTCGGGGCAATCACGGCAGCAACGAATTCGTCAAAGGCTGCAGACACGTCAACGGCATCGAGTCTTTTTGGAGCCATGCCAAACATCGGCTGGCGCAGTTTCATGGCGTGTGGCGTGACAAGTTCGCGTTGCATCTCGAGGAGACCGAGTTGCGTTTCAATCACCGCCATCTTGATCTCTACAAGACACTGCTTGAACCGCTCAGGGATGAGCCTCTGTGAAGCGTTTGCTTCCCAGGCCCATGCAAGAGGTGTTGAAAATGCCGCCATTGGCATTCGGCAAAGCCATGGCGGCGTTTCAGGCGCGCAAAGCCCCTGCGGGTCAGCGCAATTTCTTGATGTCGGCGGCCCACAGGGACATGGCGATGTCCGCGCCCTTATTCGTGTTGCCGGATTCAAAGGCGGTAAACATTTCGTCCAGCAAGGCGTCGATGGGCGCGATGAGAATCACGTCGCGCTTCAGCTTTGCCTTGGCTTCAGACCAAGAGTTAGAGATGCAGCTTTTGCTGTCCTCGTAATTCATGTAACGAGAAGGATAGCGATCAGGCGCGAAGGTAATACCAACGAGTTCATCGGAAAGATAACCAAGTAATTCTCTTAATGCAGTCATGGCATGATTCCTTTGGGGGAAAGAGGACGCTTGCTGGTGTTTTGCATGGAAATTGAATATTGGTTTTCGGCATGCTTCGACAAATAACCATGCCATGGTCATCCACAAATGGAATGTTGCATCCCGGCCTGCCGGAATGCCTGGGTGGCAGGCGGTGATCAGGCCATTTACTCCATCTGCTTGATGTTTCTGTTCCACAGCGCCATGGCGGTGTCGATGCCTTTTTTCCTGTCGCCCGCTTCAAAGGCAGCGAACATTTCGGCCAGCTGGGCGTCAATGGCCGGAATGAGGGCGGCATCGCGCTGCAATTGGCTTTTGGCTTCGGCCCAGTATTGCAGTATCTCCGCCTTGTTTTTCTCATAGCTCATGGAAACCAGGTAGCTGTCAGGCGCGAACATGGCGCAAAAGGCCACTTCGGTGGAAAAATCGGCAAGAGTTTCTTTGAGTGACATGATGGCAAATATCCGTATGTGTTGAAAATGCCGCCATTGGCATTCGGCAAAGCCATGGCGGCGTTTCAGGCGCGCAAAGCCCCTGCGGGTCAGCGCAATTTCTTGATGTCAGCGGCCCACAGGGACATGGCAATGCGCACGCCCTTGTCCCTGTTTCCGGATTCAAAGGCGGTAAACATTTCGTCCAGCAAGGCGTCGATGGGCGCGATGAAAATCACGTCGCGCTTCAGCTTTGCCTTGGCTTCAGACCAGAAATGCAATATATATTCTTTGTTGCCCTCGTAAGTCATATTGCGTGAAGGATAGCGATCGGGTTTGAAGGTCATGGTGACCAGTCTGCAGGCAAGCCGATCGAGTGATTCTCTTAATGCAGTCATGGCATGGTTCCTTTGGGGGCAAGAGGGAGTTTGTTGATGTTTCGGGGGGGAACGGCATACGAGCCTCCCAGCGCTTCCGGGCGAATGATCATGTAATGGCCTTCGTATATGGAATGCCATACCCTGAGCTGCGGGGTGAGGGGATTTTTGAAGGCTATGGTGGTGTCCATATAAAGATTCCGGCCAAGGCGCACATCCGGAATGCCGTACTGGCTGGTTTCGGGCGAAGTCAGGCGCCGGTTCACGGCGGCTATCTGGGAGTGCGGGTGTTCGTTTATGCCCATGTTTCTCAACTCGTTCCGTAGAGCGTCGCGCACGGCATTGTCTATGTAGTTGCCGATGGCCACGTTGAGGCTGATGCCGGGCTTGCGCTCCAGCTGGTGCTGACTTTCCAGCTCCAGTGCCTGTTCGTATGACTCGTTGGTGATTCGCTGCTGCAATGTGCTGATTCGCCTTTCGAATTGCAATGGCGTCAGCCGCTGGTTGCCAATGCGGATGTTGCGGTAATCGTCGCCCCAGGTTCGGCGCAGGCGCCGGTCCTGAAGGAAGGCGGTGTAAATGCCCTCCAGCTGTTCGACCGTGGCGCGGTAGTTGCGCACCGTGTTGCCGCCGCGCACCCATGACAGCACGTAATCGTTGGGGACGTTGGGCACGCCCTGGTCGCGCATTTGCTGGCGCATGTTTTCGATGGCGCGCTCGGCGTTGAGCCGGTCAAGCCGATTCAGGTCGCCATAGAGGGCGGGCAGATTGCCCAGGATGCCCAGGGGGTCTGCGGCGGCGTTCAGCGCCGTGCTCCACCCCTGGTTGATGACGGGCGAGACCTGGTACGCGTTGCGCAGGGCGCGGGGGCCTGCGGCGTAGGTGATGTCGCCATCGCTTGGCAGGGAATCTTCGCGCGCCTGCGCGGCCAGCAGCTCGCGCACCACCTGTTGGTGGATGGCCTGCAGGTGTTCGGGAATGAGCGTGTCGGGCCGCTGCGGGTCGCGGTTGTCGCGCTGCAGCGGCTCGCCTTCGCTGTCGAACGTGACGACGCCGTAGGCGGGCGGCGCCACGGGCTGGTCGTCCGGCTGCGGGACGAACGGGCTGGCAGGGGCGGCAGGCGCAGGAGATGGCGTGGGCGCGGGGTTGTCTGAGGGGCCATCCGAGCCGGGTGCGCCTGGGCTGGAGATGCCGCCCCAGGATGGCGGCGGGTATGCGTCGAACGGCTCTCTGTACAGCGGAGGCGGGGACCAGCGGGGCGGGTCGTATTGGTCTTCAACGGTGACGGGCGGCATGGTGGGCGTTCCGTCGTTGGTCCACACGTCGCCTTCGGGGGGAGCGTTGGGGTCGGTTCCGGGGACGATGGGCACGCCGATGGGCCGTGGCGGAATGATCTGGTTGGGATCGCCTGGCCGTGGCCGCTGGTAACCAGGTTCATTGGGTCTGTTGGCAGGGCACTCGCAATCGCAACTGTCGTGTTGCCGGTCGTCGCAATCATCTTTGCGTCTGGATGTAGGGACGGGTGACTGAGCTGGCTGCCGATTGCCGGACTGCTCCTGCGGCTGGCCGTGCGGCTGTTGCTGCCCCGGCTCTTGCTGCGCGTGGCGCCGCTGTTGCAGGGCAATGTTGGGCGGCAGCGGCAGTTGCGCCAGAAGGTTGGATGCGGCGTGGCCGAGCGCGGCGGGCGGCACAGGTGGAGGTGGCGCGCTGCTGGCGGGTTGCGAGGCTGGCGCAGGCGGCGGTACAGGGTGAGGGCGGATACGCATGAGGTATCCTTTCAAGGGCGAGAAACATTCGTGTCTGGATGAATGCGGGTTAGATGCTAACGCGTACCTATTTCCATAGGGGCTTAGGAAGCAAGCATGTGTTCAACGCACGCCAACTTCCTGAAATGCCAAGCAAAAACAGGTACTGACGCCATTCAGAAATCAGTGAGGCAAGGTTTCGGCATCTTTTGCGCCTGTTTGCCATGGACTTGACCGCCACGGATGCCGCGCAGCCATGTGGCCTGTCCGTGCGCCCGGCCAATGCGCTGCATCAGCGTATCCGGGGCAAACGTGGGTGTGGTGCAGGTGGCAAAACCATCGTCTTGGGTCTGCTCAAGCGAGGCGAGTGTGTCTATACACGTCAGCGGCATCGAGTTTTTTGGAGCCATGCCAAACATCGGCTGGCGCAGTTTCATGGCGTGCGACGTGACAAGTTCGCGTTGCATCTCAAGGAGACCGAGTTGCGTTTCAATCACTGCCATCTTGATCTCTACAAGACACTGCTTGAACCGCTCAGGGATGAGCCTCTGTGAGGCGTTTGCTTCCTAGGCTCCTTATTTATTGGTCAGAGAAGCTGGAACAACAAGCATGATGGAAAATTTACGCTCGTTTTTGTTTTCCCGGCGCTGCAATCATCGATTTTTGAAGACAAATTGGCCGCATTCAGTGCGGGCGGCATTCCGCCGCTATCTGCTGGCATTTGCATGGGCCAGCGTTTGCGCGTCTGCGGCGGCGCAGGCGCCTGCTTCGGGGTTCGTGGTGGTCAGTCCGTCAGGGAAAACGTATTTCCATCTCACGCACGCGCCAGAGGCGGATGTTCCGCTATGGGCGCAGTGGCCAGGCCCCGATGGGCAGCCCGTTTGTTGCAGGAAATTCACCCTTCAGGAATTGGCGCCTGTTTCTGTGCGGGCCGGGGAAGGCCATGCCGCAATGACTGCATCAGGCCGCGAAGTGCTCAGCTATGAATGGCGCGGCCAGGCAAGCCCTGCGCCGGCCATGCCTTTTGCGGGCATGGTTCTGGCTGCTCCAAGGGTGCGCGCGGGCAGCGTGGCGGAGCTGCGGGCAGGCCGGGTGACGCGGGCGCGCATGTGCCAGGGCGCGGAAGGCATCAACCTGCTGACGCAATCAGGCCGCTACCGCAGCGCCTTGTATCTGGGGCTGGGGTACGGCATTCAGTCGCCCAGCCGCCCATGCACGCGGGAAGACGAGAGATTCATTGAGCGCGCGCAGGATTGAGCGCCCTGCCGCCCGTCTGGTTTTGCCGGCTTGGCCGCATGCAAAAACGCCTGAATGAGTCGCGGCCCGGCGCTTATTCCAGGTTCTGCACCTGTTCGCGCATTTGTTCGATGAGCACTTTCATGTCCACGCTGATGCGGGTGAGTTCCAGCGTGGCGGATTTGCTGCCGAGGGTGTTGGCTTCGCGGTGCAACTCCTGAATGAGAAAGTCCAGGCGCTTGCCGGTTTCGCCGCCTTTTTGAAGCACGGCTTCGATTTCGTCCAGGTGCGCGGCCAGGCGGCCCAGTTCTTCGGCCACGTCGATGCGGATGGCAAACGCGGTGGCTTCGGCCAGGGCGCGCTCTTGCGCGGCTTGTGTGACGGCTTCGCTGGCGGGGGCCGCGCCCAGGGCTTCCTGCCAGCGCTCCAGAAAGCGCTGGCGCTGCGCTTGCACCAGCTGGGGCACGAGCGGGGCGGCTTGCGCGGCCAGTGCGCGCAAGGCGGTGATGCGCTCTTGCAGCAGGGCAAGCAGGCGCGCGCCTTCGCGCTGGCGGGCGGCCACCAGTTCATCAAGCGCCTGGCGGGCCAGGGGCAGCAGGGCTTCGCCCAGGGCCGGGCTGGCGGCGCTGTCGCCAGCGGCCAGGCGCAAGGCGTCGGCGACCGAGAGGGGGGCGGCTTCGGGCAGCCACACACGCACTTGCTGCTGCGCGGCGGCCAGGCGCTGGAGGGTGCGCACGGGCACATCGGGCAGGGCGGCGCCAGCGGCGGCTTCCACGCTGACGCGCAGTTCCACCTTGCCGCGCTTGAGGCGCTTGGCGATCAGCTCGCGCAGGGCAGGCTCGTGCGGGCGCAGCTCGTCGGGCAGGCGCAGCACCACATCCAGAAAGCGGCTATTGACCGAACGCAGCTCCAGCGCCAGGCAGGCGGCGGGCGTGGCTATTTCGGCGTTGCCGCCCGGGGTGTGCTGGGCGCTGGCGTAACCCGTCATACTGTAAACTGGCATGTCAAATCTTTCCTGATGCAACGAGGTGGATCGCGCGCGGCCTGAAGGGGGCGAAGGCGGCGGCTGACGCACAAAAAGAAAGCCCGGTCAGGCCGGGCTAACTTGTTTTCTGGCTTGAAATTATGTCAAAACCCAAACCTGCTTCACTGCCCGCTGGCACGGTCATTGGCGGCTACCGCGTGGTGCGCAAGGTCTCGTCAGGGGGCTTTGGCGTGGTGTATCTGGCCACGGATCATGACGGGCAGCAGGTGGCCATCAAGGAATACCTGCCTTCGGCGCTGGTCACGCGCGCGGAAGGGGAGCTGATTCCGCACGTTGCGCCCGAAAAGCTTTCGCTCTACCGCCTGGGCCTGAAGAGCTTTTTTGAAGAAGGCCGCTCGCTGGCGCAAATTGCCCACCCTTCGGTGGTGAGCGTGCTCAACTTCTTCCGCCAGAACGAAACCGTTTACATGGTGATGAACTATCTGGAAGGCGCCAGCCTGCAAGACTTCATCGTCACCGCGCGCGAGCTGAACAACAAGAAGGTGTTTCGCGAGTCCACCATCCGTTCGCTGTATGACGAGGTGCTGCGCGGGCTGCGCATCGTGCATCAGCACAAGATGCTGCACCTTGATTTGAAGCCCGCCAACATTTTCATCACCGACGACGACAGGGCCGTGATGATCGACTTTGGCGCCGCGCGCGAAGTGCTCAACAAGGAAGGCAATTTCACCCGCCCCATGTACACACCGGGCTTTGCCGCGCCCGAGATGTACCGGCGCGACTCGACGATGGGGCCGTGGACCGACATCTACGCCATCGGCGCGTGCATCTACTCGTGCATGCAGGGCTACCCGCCCAACGATGCGCCCCAGCGCCTGGAAAAAGACCAGCTCGCCAGCGCCCTCACGCGCATGCGCGGCATCTATTCGGACAGCCTCATTGAAGTGGTGCAATGGTGCATGTCGCTCGACCCCCTCTCGCGCCCGCAATCGGTCTTCGCCCTGCAAAAGGAACTCAGCCGCGAAGGCGAGCGCACCTACACCAAGCCCTCCGTCAGCGAACGCGTGCGCATGCAGTTCGGCAACCTCATGGCTGACGGCAAGAAAGCCAGCAAATAAAAAAAGCACCCGCCATGCAATTCTCAATTTTTGAAGCAACCCACCTCGGCTCGCGCGAGAAAAACGAAGACCGCATGGGCTACAGCTACACCCGCGAAGCGGGCCTGTTCGCCCTGGCCGACGGCATGGGCGGCCACCCCGAAGGCGAAGTGGCCGCGCAAATCGCGCTGGAAACCATGTCCGCCCTCTTTCAGCGCGAAGCGCAGCCGCGCATGGCGGATGTGCCCAGCTTCCTGGGCCGGGGCCTGATGTCAGCCCACCACCAGATCATCCGCTACGCCAGCTCGCGCGGCATGATGGACACGCCCCGCACCACCCTTGTGGCCGCCGTCGTGCAGCGCGGCCAGCTCCACTGGGTGCACTGCGGCGACTCGCGCATGTACGTCGTGCGCGGCGGCCAGCTGCTCAAGCGCACGCGCGACCACTCCTACCTGGAAGCCAAGGCCAGCAGCGGCGCCTCGCTCAAGGACGTCAACCGCAACGTCCTCTTCACCTGCCTGGGTTCCACCGTGCGCCCCATGTTCGACGTAGGCGGCCCCATCGTCTTGCAAGACCAGGACCGCGTCATGCTCTGCTCCGACGGCCTCTGGGGCACGCTGGACGACGACATCATCATGCGCGGCATGGCCGAGCGCCCCCTGGCCGAAGGCATGCCCCTGCTCATCGACCAAGCCCTCAAAAAAGGCGGCCCGCGCTGCGACAACGTCACCGTTCTGGCCTTCGAGTGGGAAGCGCCCGCCAGGGCGCGCCAGCGGCGCGGGCGTCCCGGCTTCACCGAAACCGCCTCCATGGACGACAGCGCCTTTGCTTCCACCATCCAGCCCACCAGCGGCCTGCCCGACAGCGCGCTGGACGAACTGGACGACGAGGCCATCGAACGCTCCATCGCCGAAATCAACGAGGCCATCCAGCGCACCTCCCTCAAAAAGCACTGACGGCGCAAGCGGTTTGCCCGGCCCTGTTTAGCTCCTAAAGCAATAGCGTTGGGTCCTAGTAAAGCGTGCGCAAAACGGCCTTTCAGCCCCCTCAAATTTGCTCCTGTTTTTGCCGCCGCCCGGCCGCGCTCACTGCCAGCGCAGGGTCGCCAGGTCATTGACCGAGATGGGCATCTGCTCCCATAGCCCTTGCAGGCCCTTGCGGGCGGCGGTCAGCCAGTGCGGCTGGTACAGGAAGATGGCAGCGGCGTCTTCAGCCAGCAGGCGCTGGGCCTGCTCCAGCAGCTTCAG
>NZ_JARVII010000050.1:0-3563 GCF_029813755.1 Ottowia cancrivicina
CATGGCGGGCGTGCCGCTGATGAACGGCTTTCTCTCCAAGGAAATGTTTTTTGCCGAAACGGTGGACTTCATGAGTCCCCAGCCGTGGGTGGAAGACGCGCTGCCCATCGCCGCCACAGTGGCGGGCATGTTCGCGGTGGTGTATTCGCTGCGCTTTACGGTGGACATCTTCTTTGGCCCGCTGGCAACCGATTTGCCGCGCAAGCCGCATGAACCCGTGCGCTGGATGCGCCTGCCGGTGGAGCTGCTGGTGGTGGCCTGCCTGGTGGTGGGCATGGCGCCCAACTGGTCGGTAGGGCCGGTGCTGGAAATGGCGGCGCAAGCGGTGCTGAACGGGCCAACGCCGCATTACAGCCTGGCGGTGTGGCACGGCTTGAACAAGCCCATGGTGATGAGCCTGGTGGCGCTGGCGGGCGGCTTTGCGCTCTATCTTTGGCTGGGTCGCGCGATGGAGGCGGGGCGCTTCAAAAAACCGCCTTTCATTGGCGGGCTGGATGGGCAGCGCCTGTTTCAGGGCGCGCTGGTGTGGCTGGATGGCGCCGTGCGCCGGGCGCTGCGCCTGGCCAGCAGCCAGCGCTTGCAGCCGCAGATGTTTTTGCTGGTGTTCGCGGCCGTAGCGGTGGCGGCGGCGTCGCTGGGCGGCAATGGCATCAACTGGGGCGACCGCGAGCGCGTGCCGGGCAGCGTGCTTTTCGCGCTGCTGTGGACGGCAGGCGGCCTGTGCGCGCTGACGGCTGCGGCGCAGGCCAAGTTCCATCGCCTGGCGGCGCTCATTCTGGTGGGCAGCGTGGGGCTGATGGTGTGCCTGACCTTCATGTGGTTTTCTGCGCCCGATCTGGCGCTCACGCAGATTGCGGTGGAAGTGGTGACCACCATTCTTTTTCTGCTGGGCTTGCGCTGGCTGCCCAAGCGGCTGGATACGGAGCCGGCGCGCCTGGGGCTGCGGGTGCGGGTGCGGCGCGCACGCGATCTGGTGCTTTCGGTGGTGACTGGCGGCGGCATGGCGCTGCTGGCTTACGCCATGATGACGCGGCCTGCGCCGCAGAGCATTTCGCCCTTTTTCATTGACCGCGCGCTGCCCGAAGGCGGCGGGGCCAACGTGGTGAATGTGATGCTGGTGGACTTTCGCGCTTTCGACACGATTGGCGAAATCACGGTGCTGGGCATCGTGGCGCTGACGGTGTATGCGCTGCTCAGGCGCTTTCGCCCCCCGCGCGAGAGCGTGCAAGCGCCAGAGCAGCAGCGCGTGATTCCGGCAGACCTGAATACCGATCTCATCAATCCGCGCACGGCCAAAGACTCGGCCCTGGGTTACATGCAGGTGCCTGCCACGCTGGTGCGGCTGCTGTTGCCGATTGCGGGCGTGGTGGCTGCTTACATCTTCATGCGCGGGCATAACGAGCCGGGCGGCGGCTTCGTGGCGGGGCTGGTGCTGTCCATCGCCCTGCTGGCGCAATACATGGTGGCGGGCACGCAGTGGGTGGAAGCGCGGTTTCAGCTTCAGGTGATTCGCTGGATAGGCGTGGGCTGGCTGCTGGCGCTGGCCACGGGGCTGGGGTCGCTGTGGTTCGGCTACCCGTTTCTGACCACGCACGCCATGCATGTGACGCTGCCGCTGGTGGGTGAAGTGCATGTGCCCAGCGCCACGTTCTTTGACGCGGGCGTGTTCGCCGTGGTGGTGGGCGCCACGCTGCTCATTCTCACGGCGCTGGCGCACCAGTCGCTGCGCGCGCACCGCACGGCGCTCAAGAAGGCCGCTGCACATGCCGCCGCGCCGCAAGGCGAAGGAAAGCAAGACTGATGGAAGTCATTCTGGCCATCGTCATCGGCGTGCTGGGCGGCTCCGGCGTGTGGCTGGTGCTGCGGCCGCGCACGTTTCAGGTGCTCATGGGGCTGTCGCTGCTGTCGTATGCCGTCAATCTGTTCATTTTTGCCATGGGCAGCCTGCTGCTGGCGCGCGAGCCGATCGTGCAGGCGGGCGTCGCGCCCACGCTGGAGAACTACACCGACCCGCTGCCGCAATCGCTGGTGCTCACGGCCATCGTCATCGGCTTTGCCACATCGGCGCTGTTTCTGGTGGTGATGATGGCCCTGCGCGGCCTGACCGGAAACGACCACGTGGACGGGCAGGAGAGGGACGGCTGATGGATGCGCTGATTGCCCGCTTGATGCCGCATCTGATCGTGATGCCCGTGCTGCTGCCGCTGGGCACGGCGGCGCTCATGCTGCTGCTCGGGCCGCAGCGCAGGCCGCTGAAGGCCGTGGTGAACGTGGCTTCGTGCCTGCTGGGGCTGTGCGTGTCGCTGGCGCTGCTGCGCTGGACGCTGACCGAGGGCGGCGCAGCGGCAGTGGGCATTTACATGCCTTCCAACTGGCCCGTGCCTTACGGCATCGTGCTGGTGCTGGACCGCCTCTCGGCCATGATGCTGGCGCTGACTTCGCTGCTGGCGCTGGCGGCGGTGCTTTATTCGTCGGCGCGCTGGCACAAGGCGGGGGTGTATTTCCACCCGCTGTTCCAGTTGCAGGTGATGGGCTTGTCGGGGGCTTTTCTCACGGGCGACTTGTTCAACCTGTTTGTTTTCTTCGAGATCATGCTCACGGCCTCCTACGGCCTGCTGCTGCATGGCTCCAGCCCGGCGCGGGTGCGCGCGGGGCTGCACTACATCGCCGTCAATCTGATGGCTTCCACGCTGTTTCTCATTGGCATTGCCATGCTCTATGGCGTGACGGGCACGCTGAATCTGGCTGACATGGCCATGATGGTGCCCGCCATCGCCGAAGACGACCGGGGCCTGCTGCACGCGGGCGCGGCCATCATGGCCATTGCCTTTTTGGTCAAGGCGGCCGCCTGGCCGCTCAATTTCTGGCTGCCGGCGGCCTACTCCAGCGCCGCCGCGCCGGTGGCTGCGCTCTTTGCCATCATGACCAAGCTGGGCGTGTATGCCGTGCTGCGCGTGTGGACGCTGCTGTTTCCGGCCAGCGCGGGCGTATCGGCCCTGTTTGGCGGCGATCTGCTCATCTGGATGGGGCTGGCGACGGTTGCCTTCGGGGCCATTGGCGTTTTGGCCACGCAGCAGCTGGCGCGCATGACGGCGTTTGCCGCCATCCTGTCATCAGGCACGCTGCTGGCGGCCATTGGCTTTGGCCAGCCTGCCGTGACGGGCGCGGCGCTGTATTACGCCTTCAGCTCCACGCTGGCGATTGCGGCGCTGTTTTTGCTGATTGAGCTGGTCAAGCGCGCCAGCGAGAGCGAAGAGCAAATTGCCCTGATCAGCGACACGGTTTTCGAAGAAGACGAGGCTTTTGCCGACTACCAGGCCAGCCCCGCTTCGCTGCCCGACGTGAATCTGGACGATGACGAGCAGGCGCTGATTGGCCGCGCCATTCCCTTCGCCATGGCGTTTCTGGGCCTGTCGTTCGCGCTCTGCGCCCTGCTGATTGCGGGGCTGCCGCCGCTGTCGGGCTTCATTGGCAAGTTCGCCATGCTCACGGCGCTGCTTCAGCCAGCGGGCATGGGCGCGGCCATGCCAGAGGCTGCCAGCTTGCCGGTTAATGAAGCCGCA